>JAVVYT010000153.1:0-3328 GCA_036650995.1 Clostridia bacterium
GCCAAATGCAAGAGCGATACTCAAAATTCTTTTCTTCGTTTCTTTCATTTCTTTCTTTCCTCCTAATATAAATCTGAGTAAAAATTTGCTAAGAAGTTTCGTTATTAAATTTAAACTTCTTAAAAAAGTACATAGAAGATTTATGTGCGATTTGCATATAAACCAAGTTATATAAAGTGTGAGTTTACAGCCAAAAAAAATAGCTATAAGTAGTGAAGAAATATAACCCAAAGTGTAAATAACAGTATTCTTTTTTTATTGATACTAAACTAAATTTTAGACTACCATTATAAAGAGTATATAATATTTAATGTACAAAGTCAAGCAAAAACAGCAAAAAAAATTGCAAACAGCAAATTATTTTTATATAGTATATTCAGATTGCGTTAAAAAGGCTAAAATCTGATTATTATAGCGATTAGCTGACGTAAAAACGATATAAAGTGAAAAAAGAAAAAAGGATAAATGAAGAGGAGATAAAATAAACAAAAAGTAAAGATACTGCAATGCAAAAAAAGGCAGAAAAAGAAAAAATGAGGGGATAAAAACTATTGCAAAACAAAAAATAATATGGTATGATGATAGAGTGAATATCTAAAAAAGATAATAGAAAATAGAAGAAAAGAAAACGGAGTTGATTTTTTTGAGCGAGAACGATACATATAGTAGCTACGCATCTTCAGAGCCAGAATCAGAAGAAACAGCAGGCACGATAAAATATTATGGTTACCTACTACTAAACAAGTGGAAATTTTTACTTTTTTTCGGAGTATTATTTTTACTTGGGGCATTTCTATACGCAAATTTCTTCATAACACCGTTATACAAAGCCTCAACAACTCTTTATGTATACCGCAAGATGGACACCAACACGACTTTAACAAACGAGCTAAACACAGGAGCTGCTCTAGCTAAAGACGGATTATTTTTTGTAAAGACCAATCGAGTAGCAGAGAGAGCGGTAGAGCTTATGGATCTCCCTGAAACTGCAAAGCCTACTCCTGCACAGTTAACAGGTATGATTTCAGTTGCCCCAGTTGAGGACACCAGGATCATACAGGTAACGCTCACCTCTGCATCGCAAAATTACGTTGCTATCTATGCAAACGCAGTTGCCAAAGCCTCAAAAGAGGTTACGGACGACATAATAAATTCAGGTGGCAAGAACGATTTCAACATATTAAATGTAATAGACGAGGCTAAAAGACCGGCAGTGCCATACACACCAAACATTCCGAAGATAGCGATTATCGGGTTATTACTTGGGCTTGTGGTTGCAGCCATTATAATATTACTTAGAGAAATACTAAGTGACACCTTTAAAACACCGGACAAGCTTGAGGCAATAACAGGGCTTGAAGTTATCGGCACCATTCTCACATTTGAATAAAAAACATCTAACGAAAGGGACGAGCTTATGCCACTATCAAAATCTCTCATAATGTATTCAAACAGAAAATCACCCGCAGCAGAGATGTACAGAATGTTGCGTACAAACATAATCAACAACAAATCACGCACTAAATTGCAGGTAATAGCAGTAACGTCAGCGATCAAAGGCGAGGGCAAATCCACCACCTCAGCAAACCTTGCGATTGCATTTGCGCAGACCGACCGCAAAGTACTACTTATAGACGGGGATATGCGTGGACCATCGATCCACCAAATTTTCGGAATAAGCAGGCTTGGAGGTTTTTCAACCGCATTAAAAACACCTACTGCGTTTCACGAATCGATAAAGCACATAGAAGAGTGTGACATTGATCTTATGCCGGCAGGGCAAACGATGTACGACCCGACCGAGCTATTATCCTCAAAAAACCTACCTATTTTATTTGAAGAGTTACGTAAGATATACGATATAATCATCATTGACACACCGCCAGTTGGCATTATAACCGATGCTGCTCTTATTTCCGCAATAGTAGACGGATACGTTCTAGTAATAGCCGAAGGCTCTAGCACAATAGCGCAGGTAGCGGACGCTAAAAAGCATTTAGTATCTGCCGGTGCGAACATACTAGGAGCTGTTTTCAACAAAATGGGCTCTAAAATGGGCAAGAACAACTACTACTACAAATACTATTACGATCTATATACCTATGGTCCACAATATTCAAAAGGCAAGAAAAAGAAAAGAAAGAGAAAAGCGCCAACATCAGTTATTTCTTCTTCCGACACAAAGTCCAGAACGCACAGCACGAAATAATTTGCAAAGCTTTTCAAAATGGTTTTAGCTATGGAAAACAAAGTCGATTTACACATACACACTACTTTTTCAGATGGTCAACTAGATCCTTGTGAGTGCATTGACCTTGCGATAAAAGAGGGCGTTAAAGTTATGGCTATAACCGACCATTGCACTTTTGAGGGTGTAGAAGAGGCGATTTTCTACGCTAAAAACAAAGACATTAAAATAATTGCAGGGATAGAACTTTTTACAAATCATCCCTGCAATTTTCACGTTTTATGCTACTTCAAAAACCTACGTTTTTTAGAGTTACAACCATACATCTTTGAGAAAAACCACGAAAACCAATTAGAAACAGTAAAAACCGCTATCAAGATGCTTAAAAGTATCGGTTTTAAATGCAAGTATTCACAGGTTTTGAAAGAATCAAAAAAACTCAATCGTGGGATATACGGAGTTTTTCTAAGCCTTTGCAATCAAGGGTATTTTAAAACGCCTTACGATGTGCAAAAAGCTTTATTTAACAAAGGCTGTTCTTGTTATTTTAAAAACAACTTCACTTTAACCGAGCTTATCGAAAACGTTCGTGAAGTGGGTGGCTCTGTATTTATTGCTCACCCGATTAGCTATAACCTCACTTTGGATATGTTTAAAAAAGTTATGCCCGAGCTTATCGAAAGTGGCATTGACGGACTCGAAAAATACCACGCAACAAGTGATGACGAAAAGATAAAAGCCATTGGCGCTCTTTGCAAGAAATACGACCTTTTGTTTTCCGGTGGTAGCGATTTTCACGGCTCTAACCGCCCCAACGCAGAGCTTGGCTACTACTTCGGTCACCGCCCCCTAACAGTAGACCTCTTTTGGAACATCTTCGCCCGATAACCCAACATTTTTAATTTAGAGTTTTTTTCAATATACTTTTTTAAACTTGTCTTTTCCCCCTTTTTAAAATTCTATCTTTTCAAATTTGTTTCTAACTTATTTTAAATTTTTTTCGACTATCGCAAGGTGCAAACCCTTGCATTTTTTGTGCTTTTTTACTTTATTTTTTAAAGTCTATCTTTTTAAACTTTAATACTGTCTTTTTTCTATATACTTTTTGATGAATATAAAATCTCCTCACAATCCTCAACA
>JAVVYT010000154.1:0-3259 GCA_036650995.1 Clostridia bacterium
TTAGCGAAAAATCCATATAAAGATTTTTTAAACTTTTTGTCTTTTGTATAAAAATTTTTATCTCCTTAAATAATAATAAATAAAACAGCTATGATTTTATAGTTTAAGTATAAGCATATCTTTAAAAAATCATCTATAATTGTTGCAAATTAACGGTAAAAAGTTAATAGAAAAACATGTAATTTAACCTGTTTTATTTTCAAAAAAAATATCGTAAAATATTAAAAAAAACTATTGACAATTTTACACCATAAAAGTATACTATACCAGTAATGATTATCATTATTAAAAAAATAAGGAGGAAAAAAACAATGGAAAACCAAAAACTAACAACAGTAGCCGGAGCACCGGTAGCAGACAATCAAAATTCACTTACCGCAGGGGCTAGAGGTCCTATGGTTATGCAAGATGTGTGGTTTATGGAAAAGCTAGCGCATTTTGATAGAGAAGTAATTCCAGAAAGACGAATGCACGCAAAAGGAAGTGGCGCTTTCGGGAAGTTTACAGTAACTAAAGATGTAACACAGTATACAAAGGCAAAGATATTTGAAAAGATAGGCAAAGAAACAGAGTTATTTACACGTTTTTCAACAGTAGCAGGAGAAAGAGGAGCTGCAGATGCTGAGCGTGATATTAGAGGATTTGCAATAAAATTCTATACCGAGGAAGGAAATTGGGATTTAGTTGGAAATAACACTCCTGTATTTTTCCTTCGTGACGCACTAAAATTCCCGGACTTAAACCATGCTGTAAAACGTGACCCTCATACTAATATGCGTTCTGCTCAAAACAATTGGGATTTCTGGACATTGTTACCTGAGGCATTTCATCAAGTAACTATTGTAATGAGCGACCGTGGAATTCCTGCTAGTTATCGCAATATGCACGGATTTGGTAGTCATACATACAGTCTTATAAATGCAAAGAACGAACGTTTTTGGGTTAAATTTCATTTGAAAACACAGCAAGGAATTAAAAATCTTACCGATGAAGAGGCAGAAAAATTAGTTGGTATGGATAGAGAGAGTCATCAAAAAGACTTGTTCGATAACATTGCAGATAAAAACTTCCCAAAATGGACAATGTACTTTCAAATTATGACAGAGCAAGAAGCTAAAAATTATAAAGAAAATCCATTTGACCTTACCAAAGTTTGGAGCCAAAAAGATTATCCATTAATAGAGGTTGGCGTTATGGAACTTAATCGTAATCCTGAAAACTATTTTGCAGATGTAGAGCAAGCTGCTTTCACTCCGGCAAATATTGTACCAGGTATTGGATTATCACCTGATAAAATGCTTCAGGGACGTCTATTTGCATATGGTGATGCACAGCGTTATCGTTTAGGTGTAAACCATATGAGTATTCCTGTAAATGCTCCTAAATGCCCTGTTACGGGATATCATCGTGATGGTGCTATGAGAGTTGACGGAAATTATGGTGCTACTAAAGGATATGAGCCTAACTCTGTTGGTGCTTGGACTGAGCAAAAAGAACAGCTAGAGCCACCACTTGAATTAGAAGGTGATATGTATAGATATAACCCACACGATGAAAAGGACGATTGTTTCTATCAAGCAGGGGATTTATATCGCTTAATGACTGAGGATAAAAAAGAGCTTTTAATTGAAAACACAGCTAGAAATATTGCCCCTGTCACTGAGAATATCAAATATCGTCACGCAGCTCATTGTTATCTTGCAGATGCTGATTATGGTGATAGAATGGTAAAAGCTTTAGGCCTTGACCGTGATAAAACTATTAATCTTTCTAAATTATCGATGGACGAGCTAAGAAAAGCTACTTCAATGTAGTTTAGAATAAAAAAGCAATTAAGGAGCAAAATATAGCTGATATGTAAAACCGAAAGGGTAGGTTTAAGATGAAAAAAATTGCTTTTTTTGATGTAAAGCCATATGATAAAGTATGGTTTGATAAATTAAATAAAAATTATGAAATAAAATATTTCGAGAATAAATTAAATGAGAATACCGCCACTTTAGCTAATGGAAATGATGTAGTTTGTGCGTTTGTTAATGATAATATCGATAAGAATACAATAGACATTCTATATAAAAATGGCGTAAAACTCTTAGCTATGAGATGTGCAGGTTATAGTAATGTAGATTTTAAAGCGGCTTATAAAAAAATTAATGTTGTTCGTGTTCCGGCATATTCACCATATGCGGTAGCCGAACACGCAGCAGCTCTTTTGCTATCGCTAAACCGCAAAATCCATAAGGCTTATAACCGTACTCGTGATTTTAATTTTAGTCTTGTAGGTCTTACGGGAATTGACCTTTATGGAAAAACGGTAGGTGTTATAGGAACAGGGAAAATAGGCAAAGCTTTTATTAATATCTCTAAAGGCTTTGGAATGAAGGTTATTGCTTTTGATTTATTCCCTGATGAAAATGCTGATATTGAATATGTTTCTTTAAAAGAATTGTTTAAAAAAAGCGATATCATCTCTCTTCATTGCCCATTAACTGAGCAGACTTCTCATATTTTAAATGAAGAGGCATTTGATTTAATGAAAAAAGGCGTTTTTATTATTAATACTTCTCGTGGAGAATTAATCGATAGCGAGGCTCTTTTAAAAGCTCTAAACACTGAAAAGGTTAGGGGCGCCGGTCTTGATGTTTATGAAGAGGAATCGGATTTGTTTTTTGAGGATTACTCAGGCACTATAATAAATGATGATACTTTGTCTTTGTTAGTGTCTTGTCCAAATGTTATTATGACCTCACATCAAGCATTTTTAACCGAAGAGGCTTTAAAGAGTATTGCTAAAACAACGTTCGATAATATCGATAATTTCTTTAATGGCGGACCACTCGAAAATGAAATTTGTTATAATTGTAAAAATGGAGCTAAAAATTGTTATAATACCCGAAAAGGTAGATGCTTCTAATTAATAAAAATGTACCGATTATTTAAAGTCGGTACATTTTTTTTGATTTGCTTTTTTTATGTTTTAGTTTTTTGATAATTTAGTTTTTATATGGTTTATCTTTTTAATGGTTTGGCTTTTTGATAATTTTGTTTTTTAGATATAGTTATTGTTATTTATTATTGTATTTTGCTTTTAAATTTTTTCGGCTGTTGTAATTTCTTTACTTTGATTTTTAGTGATTTAATATTACTTGAAATTTATGCTTTTTTCAATTTCATATTTTTTATATATTAAATTTTTTATTGTTTAAATATCTTTCAGCTGTTGTGATTTTTTTGTTTTAATATTTATAGTTATTATAAT
>JAVVYT010000155.1:0-1656 GCA_036650995.1 Clostridia bacterium
CGATTACGCCACGGACTAAAGCCATTATCCCTGTTAGTTTATATGGTCAATGTGCCGATTTTGATGCAATTAATGCGATTGCGGCAAAATATAATCTTCCTGTGATTGAGGATGCCGCACAAAGCTTTGGTGCTACTTATAAAGGGCGTAAAAGCTGTAATTTAAGTACAGTTGCTTGTACTAGCTTTTTTCCAAGTAAGCCTTTGGGTTGTTATGGGGATGGCGGTGCGATTTTTACCAATGATGTCGAGCTTGCAAAAGTGATTCGTCAAATTGCACGTCATGGACAAGACCGTCGCTATCATCATGTTCGTGTCGGGGTGAACAGCCGTTTAGATACTTTACAAGCGGCTATTTTATTACCAAAATTAGAAATTTTGGATGATGAAATGCAAGCACGCCAACGTGTAGCAGAAACCTATACCAAACTATTCAATGAAGCTGGTATTTTAACTACTCCATCTATTGAAGAGCACAACCAAAGTGCTTGGGCACAATATACGATTCAAGTTGAAAATCGTGATGATGTTCAGGATATGCTTAAGGTTCAAGGTATTCCAACAGCAGTGCATTATCCTATTCCTTTAAATAAACAGCCTGCTGTAGCAAATAAAAATATAGTTTTACCTGTAGGTGATGCTGTAGCTGAGCGTGTAATGAGTTTGCCAATGCACCCTTATTTAGATTTGGTTGGAATAAATTATATTATTAATGGTTTTAAAGGATGATTTATTTAGTTCCTATTCTATTTGGCATTATTCATTTTATTGAGTTCGCTAGTTATTTATCGAGAATAGCAGGGTTGAAAGTTGGATATCCTATGTTGGGGTATTCTTTTCAACAAATGTTTTTTGTAGGAACTAGGTTTTTATTTATAGCTTTAATGCCCTTAATTGGATATATGGTTGATAAACAAGTATCAACTAGTAGTTATATTTATATGCTTTTTTTATCTATGATATTTGCTACAATTGCATATATTATAGTGTTTTTTTTAAAAAATTTTTTGATTGAAAAGATTTCTACACAGATTTTAAGAAAATCTAAAGTAGAAAAACAAAATTTAGAAAATTATAATAATATTGATTTGAGATTAATACTTAGTAATAGGAAACATATTTTTTTAAGCGCTATTGTTTTTTGTTGTTATTCTTTAGGTGTTTTTATCGCTTTTTATTTTGCTTTAATTTTTCACGAATATCGTACTACTTTAAGTCAAATGTCTGGAGTGGTAAATGGTTTAGCAACGGTATTGCTAACTTTTATTATTGAGCCAAAATTGGCAAAAAGCTTTGATGAAAAAAATGTTGACTGTATTAATTTATTGTTTTCCGTATTGCTAGGTAGATTTATAGGTGTGGCATTCTTATCACCAGTTATTATATTTTTTATGTATATTGTTGGCTGATTTTTAATTAAACAAGGTAGTTATTATCATGCTGGAATCTAACCATGGTTTGATTAAAATAAGTTCATTTTTATTTATCTTATTGTATTTGTCTGCTGTTAAACTAGTTGATTTTGGTTTTGGTTCGTTATTGGGTGATATATTTCTTATAATTTCGTTAATGGGGGCAGGGTTCCTTCTTTTATCATTTAGAGATAGTAAGGTTTTAATTTATAAAGATGTGGTTTTTTTTCTTACCCCATTGTTAT
>JAVVYT010000155.1:1666-3248 GCA_036650995.1 Clostridia bacterium
CTTAAAGAACTAATATTTTTATCGTTATCCAATTCATTCTTAATATTTTTAATTTGTATATCATTTGTATTTTTTTATAAAATGGGTATCTTAGACAAACAAAAAATTATAAAAAAATATTTGCATAATTTTCTTGTTGTTATAATAATTTTTATATACATGTGCTATTTAAGAGATATTAAACTACAGGATGCCTCAACTTTTTTTCTAAATGCTAATTCATTTGGCATGTATACTTCTCTTTTATTTTTATCATTAATTGTGACGGCAGAAAAATTTTATTTTAAATTTATTTACTTTTTTTTAGGATTAGTTTTAGTTTTTGTTAGTTCATCAAGAACATCATTAGTTGCATATTTTATAGCATTTTTGTTTATGTTTTTAGGTGATTTATTTTATAAAAACAAGTATTTATATAGATTAACCATTCTAGTTTTAATTTTTTCTGCATTATTTATATTGTATTATATGGTATATTTTGATCTTGAAAAATATAATCAAATAATGAGGGATTATACTAGTAAAAATTTATTATCTGGACGAAATGAAGTTTGGCCATATGTGATGAATTTAATAAATCAAAAACCATTTTTAGGATGGGGTGGTGGAGTAGATTTAAAAGATTTAAGTTTTTATGAATATTCAAGTCACAATATGTACTTGCACACAGCTTTACAAATTGGATATTTGGGAAGTTTTTTAATTTTTGTATTTTATTATTTATTTTGGTCAAATCTTTGGAAATATAGAATGTTTTTTGAGGTTTTAAGTTTAAATGGCATTTTTATATGGCTGATTCTAATTCAAAATTTTGAAGTTACTTTGTTACAAAATAATTTAGCAATGAGTATACCTATTTTATGTCTTTTAGCATATTTGATGGGAAATTTATATGCAAAAAAACAAGTTTATTAAGAATTTATTATTAAAATTGAAGTGTTTGAATTTATGAGAGTTGTTTTATTAGCAGGTGCAAATAGTATTCACACAATTCGTTGGGCAAACGGATTAAAGGCAGCAGGATTAGATGTTTATCTTATTAGTCAACATCCTTTAATGCATCAGCTTAATGAAGAGATTCATTATTATGAATTACCTAATCGTGGAGTTTTGGGATATTTTTTAATTGTATCGCAAGTAAAAAAATTATTGTTAGATATCAAGCCTGATATTGTAAATGCTCACTATGCAAGTGGTTATGGTACAACTGCACGTTTAGTTAACTATCACCCTTATGTTTTGTCTGTATGGGGAAGTGATATTTATTTATTTCCTAAAAAATCATTTATTCATCACTGGCTAGTGAAGAAAAATTTATTGGCAGCGGATGCAATTGCATCAACAAGTCACTGTATGGCTTTAGAAACTAATAAACTGGCTGCCTTAAAAAAAACTATTTTTATTACACCATTTGGTGTAGAAAAAGATATTTTTTATAAAGAGCGAAATTACTCAATATCAGGCTATTTGTTAGAAGATAAGATTGTTATTGGTACAGTTAAGTCTTTAAAATATGTATATGGAGTGGATTTACTTATTCAAGCATTTGCTCTACTAAAACAAAGAATAAGAAAAACTCATC
>JAVVYT010000156.1:0-3243 GCA_036650995.1 Clostridia bacterium
AAACTATATTATCTACTCGCTTTTATTTGGAATTGTAGTCGGCATTTTATCGGTTATCTTTTTAAAGCCGGTAATCATTGCAACTAGTGCCATATCGGGTGGAGCTGTAATGGCAAGCTCTATTCTATCATTATTTACACCAAACCCTGCTTTAATAGTAACTATTCTTCTATCGGTAGTATTTGCGCTACTTGGTGGATTTTGTCAATATAAATTAAGCAAAAAAAGTATAGCTAAAAGCGATGCTGACACAATAGCATAAAGCTTTTACAAAAAACGAAAGAGGAACAAATTATGGGACTTATAGAAACATTATTTGGCAACACTAGCAAAAAAGAGATTAAGAGAATAATTCCGCTTGTAACTTCTGTTAGTGAATTATCGCAGAAATACAAAGCTATGACAGATGAAGAGCTAAAGGCTACTACTCCTTTACTTAAAGAACGTTTAGAAAAGGGCGAAACCCTTGACGATATTTTACCTGATGCGTTTGCGGTTGTACGTGAGGCAGCACTTAGAGTTATCGGACTATATCATTATGACGTGCAGATAATGGGTGGTATAATTCTTCATCAAGGCAGAATAGCCGAAATGAAAACAGGTGAGGGTAAAACACTAGTAGCGACCCTTGCAGCGTACCTCAATGCGTTATCCGGTAAAGGTGTTCACATCATTACTGTAAACGACTATCTTGCAAAACGTGATAGTGAGTGGATGGGCAAGGTTTACCGCTTTTTAGGGTTATCAGTTGGTCTTGTAATCCACGGTGTTGAGAATGACGATCGTAAAAATGCCTACAACTGCGACATTACTTATGGTACAAACAACGAGTTTGGATTTGACTACTTACGTGATAATATGGTAGCGTACAAAGAGCAGATGGTGCAAAGAAAGCATAATTTTGCAATTGTCGATGAGGTTGACTCAATCTTAATAGACGAGGCTAGAACACCGCTTATAATTTCCGGTGCCTCAGACAAGTCTACTGATATGTATGCTAAGGCTGATTTATTTGCTAAAAAGCTAACATTTACCAAAATGACCGAGATGGACACTAAAGAGAACTATGACGAGATAGACTCTGATTATATCATTGATGAAAAGGCGAAAAATGCCATTCTACTTAAAGGCGGAATGAAAAAAGCAGAGGAATATTTCAATGTTGAAAACATTTCCGATGCTGTAAACAGTGAGCTTTTCCACCATATAAATCAGGCGATAAAAGCACATGGCATTATGCACCGTGACATTGACTATGTTGTTAAAGACGGTGAAGTTATTATAGTAGACGAGTTTACCGGACGTCTTATGTTTGGCAGACGATACAATCAAGGACTTCATCAGGCTATCGAGGCGAAAGAGAATGTTAAGGTAGAAAGCGAGTCAAAAACACTAGCTACTATCACCTTCCAAAACTACTTTAGACTATACAACAAGCTATCCGGTATGACCGGTACTGCGCTTACAGAGCAAGACGAGTTTCAGCACATTTACAAGCTAGACGTTGTTGAAATTCCTACAAACAAGCCACTTTCAAGGCTAGACAGCCCTGATATTATCTACAAAACCGAAGTGGCAAAGTTCAATGCTGTAATTGAGCAGATAAAAGAGTGCAACGAGATAGGACAGCCGGTTTTAGTCGGAACTGTATCTATCGAGAAATCCGAAATACTAGGGCAGATGCTCAAAAAAGAGAATATAAAACACTGTGTACTAAACGCAAAATACCATGAAAAAGAAGCAGAGATTATAGCGCAGGCAGGTAAATTTGGTGCTGTAACTATTGCTACTAATATGGCAGGACGTGGTACAGATATTATCTTAGGTGGTAACTCTGAGTATATGGCAAAAGCCGAAATGAGAAAGCAAGGCATTGAAGAATGGCTAATAGCAGAGGCTACTGGTTTTGCGGAAACTGATAACAGTGATATAAACGATGCTCGTGCAATGTTTAGCGAGTTATCTAGCAAATACAAAAAAGAGATAGACGTTGAGAGCAAAAAAGTAACAGATGCCGGCGGACTATATATAATCGGTACAGAGCGACACGAGAGCAGACGTATTGACAACCAACTACGAGGAAGAGCGGGACGTCAAGGCGACCCTGGTAAATCCCGTTTTTACCTATCACTTGAGGACGATTTAATGCGTTTATTCGGTGGTGAACGTGTATACAATGTTATGAACTCATTAGGAGTTGAGGAAGATCAGCCAATCGAGGCTAAAATCCTATCAAGCTCAATTGAGAGCGCGCAGAAAAAGATAGAGGGCATCAACTTTGAACGCAGGAAGAACGTATTAAAGTATGATGACGTTATGAATCAGCAGAGAAACGTTATCTACTCACAACGTAAAAAAGTTTTAGACGGTGAAAATCTTAAAGAAACTATCACCAAAATGGCAGAGGATTTATGCGACAATGTAGTAGCTCAATGTATTGCAGGGCAAGAGTATGCGGAAAATTGGGATTTCCTTTCACTATCAGCTAACGTAGCGGACTTATTTACTTTATCTATGGACTTTAAGTTTACCGAGGACGAGTTATCAGTTCTTAGAAGTGATTCTTTAAAAGAGATGATAATGACTGAAATTAACAATCGTTATGCCGCACAAGAGGAGCTTAACACCCCTGAAATTATGCGTGAAGTTGAACGTATGCTACTTCTTCGTGCTGTTGACTCACACTGGATGGATCATATAGACGCAATGGACGATTTACGTGAAGGTATCGGACTTCGTGCATATGCACAGCGTGACCCTGTTGTTGAATATCGCTTTGAAAGTTATGATATGTTTGAGGGAATGGTAGATGCTATTAAAGAGGAAACCGTTCGAAACATTCTATCAGTAGTAGTTAAGAAAAACGAAGAGGTTAAGAGAACACAAGTGGCTCGTCCGCTTAGCGAACATTATGCATCTGAGGACGATGGCAAAAAAGTATCTACAACCGTCACCAAAAAAGCCAAAGTAGGAAGAAACGACCCTTGCCCTTGCGGTAGCGGTAAAAAATATAAAAAGTGCTGTGGTCAAGACGAGTAGGTAAAGCTTAATAATTTTTTAATGCAAAGAGAAGATTTTTAAATGATATAAATTTTCACTTTGCATTATCCTTACAAAAAAGCTTTTATAAAGTGAGTTTTCTATTTTGTTGTTTTTACAAATATGGGAATTTTATAGCTTTCGCTTTCTGTTGGCTTATAGAAAAAGAGCTTTATAGATTTTGAAAGTTATGTTAGCTTTGAA
>JAVVYT010000157.1:0-3238 GCA_036650995.1 Clostridia bacterium
CTTACAAATAAATACATTGAGAATATTAACGTTTTAAATCCTAAACTAAATGCTTTTATCACAAGAACAAATGAAATTGCTATTAAAACTGCTAATAAAGTAGATAAAAAAATTGCTAGCGGTGAAAGTATTTCCTTACTATCTGGCATACCTATGTGTATTAAAGATAATATTTCCACTAAAAATATTAAAACAACCTGTGCTTCTAAAATATTAGGTGACTACTCCCCTATTTATGACGCATTTGCTGTTGAGTCTTTGTATGACGAAGATGCGGTTATTTTAGGAAAAGCAAATTTGGATGAATTTGGTATGGGCTCTACTTGTGAAAACTCTTACTATGGTGCTACTTTAAATCCTTTTGATATAGGCAAAGTGGCTGGTGGTAGTTCGGGTGGTGTTGCTAGTGCTGTATCTTCAAATATGAGTGTTTTTGGTCTTGGTACTGATACCGGTGGTTCTATTCGTCAACCAGCATCTTTTTGTGGCTGTGTAGGACTTAAACCTACCTATGGCAGTGTTTCACGATTTGGGGCTATTGCTTACTGTTCTAGTTTTGACCAGATAGGACCTATTACTAGTTCTGTTTATGATGCCGCTATTGTGCTTGATGCAATTTCTAAAAAAGATAAAAGAGATTCTACTTCTATTGGACTAGATTATCTTTCTACAAAAACAATTAACAATGATATAAAAGGCAAAAAAATCGGCATACCATCGGCATTTTTTAACGGTCTTACACAAAATATTGATAGTAAAATAAAAACTGCTTTAAAAGAATTTGAAGAGATGGGTGCTACAATAGTTGAAATTAACTTAGATATCCTAGAGAGTGTTTTACCTGTTTATTATATATTAGCTTGTGCAGAGGCGTCTTCTAATCTAGCTAGATATGATGGTATCAGATACGGACATAGAGCTAACGTTTATAGCGATATTGATGAGCTTATTACCAAAACTCGTGATGAGGGATTTGGTAGTGAAGTTAAAAAAAGAATTATGCTTGGTAACTATGTTTTAAGTTCTGGATACTATGACGCATACTACAAAAAAGCACAAATATTACGCAATAAAATTATAAATGAATTTGACAAGGCTTTTGAAAATGTAGATGCTATCATTACTCCAACCGTTGCCTCAACTGCTTTTAAAAGCGGAGATTTAACTAAAAGCTCTGTTGATATGTATCTAACTGACATCTATACTGTGCCTATAAATATCGCCTCACTTCCTGCTATTAGTATTCCTTGCGGATATGATGATGATAATATGCCAATAGGTATGCAGATTATCGGTAATAGATTTTGTGAAAATACAATACTAAATTTAGCTTATAAATATGAAGATAAAAACTCAGACAAGATTTATAAAGAACCTTCATTTTGGAGAGAATAAGAAGGATGGAAAAAATAATGGATTATGAATTAGTAATTGGACTTGAAACACATATAGAGCTTAGCACCAACACAAAAATATTCTGTTCATGTAAAGCAGAATTTGGTGGAGAGCCAAACTCACACTGTTGCCCTATCTGTTTAGGACTACCAGGTGTATTACCTATGCTTAATAAAAAAGTAGTAACATACGCTATAATGGCAGGACTTGCTACTAACTGCAAGATTGCACCTATCTCTAAAATGGACAGGAAAAACTATATCTATCCTGATTTATCAAAAGCATACCAAATTTCGCAGTTTGATATGCCACTTTGTGAGCATGGTAGTGTTTTATTATCAAATGGCAGAACAATTGGCATTACCCGTATTCATATTGAAGAAGATGCCGGAAAACTTCTTCATAATGGCGGAGATGTTTATGTTGACTATAACAGAGGTGGAGTTCCTCTTATTGAAATAGTATCAGAGCCTGATTTTAGAAGTGCTACTGAAGTGCGTGAATATCTTGAAAATCTTCAATTAATAATGAGATACATCGGAGTTTCAGACTGTAAAATGCAGGAAGGTTCTCTTCGCTGTGATGTTAATATTTCAGTTCGTCCTAAAGGACAAAAAGAGTTTGGAACACGTACTGAAATAAAAAATATGAACTCATTTACATTTATTGTTAAAGCAATTGAATCAGAATATAACCGTCAAGTTGAGGTTTTATCAAATGGTGGGAAGATTATTCAAGCAACAAGAAGATTTAACGAAGCTACCTCAGATACTGAAACTATGAGAGAAAAAGAAGATTCTCACGATTACAGATATTTTAAAGACCCTGATTTAGTTACTATTTTAACTAGCAATGAAACAATTGAAAAAATAAAGCAAAAAATGCCTGAACTTCCATCTGTGAAAACCAATCGTTACATTAACGAATACTCTTTATCAGAGCTTGATGCTAGTTTAATTATCAAATATAAAAAAATTGCTGACTTTTTTGATGAACTAGTCGAAAATACTCATAATCCAAAAATGAGCTCCTCTATTATTTTATCAACTATCTTTAAAATGTATATTACCGATGAAGAAAAAGAAAATGCTAATAACCTTCCAAACGCAAAATACATAGCAGAAGTTATTACACTTATGGAAAATAAAAAGATAAACTCTTCACAAGGTAAGATATTTATTGATAAAATCATCAAAGAAAACAAACCACTAAATGAAATTGCATCAGCAGACGAGCTTTCAGGAGTTAGCGACGATGATTTACAAGCGATTGTAGACGCTATTGTGGCTGACAATGAGAAGATAGTATCAGATTATAGAAGTGGTAAAGAAAAGGCTATTAAAGCCCTCATAGGTATGGTAATGAGAAATACCAAAGGAAAGGCCGACCCTACTCTCGCTGAAACTATGATAATTTCATCAATTAACAAATAAAACAAAATAGATAATAAATTTATGACATCTCTAACTACTAGAGATGTCTTTTTTTGTTCTAACATTAAAAGTTATTTCATATATTCTAGAAGAACTATTATAAGCGATATGAAAGGACTTTAAAATGAAAGACGAAAAAAACACAAAAGAAATTTTAAATATAATAGAATATTTTCCACAAAGGATAAAGAAACAGCTATTAAATCTTTCAACTGAGCAGTTAAATACATTAACTGAAATTAGAATAAAAAAATGCAAAGCCTTAGTTCTATGCTTTAGAAACGAGCTTATATTTGTAGGTGAAAATTTATCTACAACTAAACAAATAGAAAACGCAGTTATAGTATCAGAGCTAGAATTTAACGAAATATTTTCAAAAATATGCAGATTTTCAATTTATAGCTATGAGG
>JAVVYT010000158.1:0-3200 GCA_036650995.1 Clostridia bacterium
AAAAGCTACAATCAAAAATTTATAATAGATGCAGGTCACGGCGGTGAGGACCCAGGGACATCTGATAAAAAAGGTAATTGTGAAAAAAACTTAAATCTTGATGTATCGCTAAAAGTTGGTGCTCTTCTTTCAATAAATGGATATGATGTAACGTACACAAGAACAGAGGATAAGTCAGTTGACACGGGAGAAAAATTTAATAAAAGGCAAGATATTTTAAATAGGATTGATATTGTAAATTCATCACCAAACGGAATTTTGCTAAGTTTTCATATGAATTTTTTTCCTGAAAGCAAATATTATGGTGCTCAGGTGTTTTATAATAATTATGAAGTGGCTAAAAATTTAGCCTTAGATATACAAAATGAAATTTATGATAAAATAGATAATAGCAACACAAGACAGATTAAAAAAGTACCTAATACTGTTTTTTTATTTTCTAAAAGTAATAAACCATCTGTTCTAATAGAGTGCGGTTTTTTGTCAAATTCTATTGAGGCTGAAAAGCTCTCGCAGGATAGCTATCGCACAGAGCTTGCCTTAGCTATCTTTAATGCAATAATAAACTAAAGCTAATTACAGTAAAAGCATTGACATAATTTATTCATAATAGTATAATATAGAAAAAACAACAGAAGGTGAGCAAAATGATTTATAAAACATTTCAAAATAAAATAAAGCCTTTATTTACTGTTTTGCTTGCTTTAAAATAATCTTAGAATATTTTTTTGGAAATTAATTTGCATTTATAAAACATTACTGCTTTTTTTAAAACAGTAGTGTTTTTTACAGTTAAAAGGAAACGAAGTTTAAAGAAAGGGAATTTAAAATATGCAAAAGTTACCGATTTACATATTAAAGTTACTAGATGACAATAAAATCTTTTTAGAAAAAGAGTATTACTTTGCAAAAGGTGATTTATCTTCTAAGGGTGATTTTATCACAAACTATCTAATATTTGATACAGTAAATTTAATAACAATTAGTGGCAAAGAAACGCTTACAGGCTCAAAACACGCAAAGAAGATAGCAACTAATTTTACAATAGACGCCATAAATTTTTATAAAGTCGCAGAAATTGACAGGCTTAAAGTTGAGGTGTTTATATCAAGTGCAAGGCTTTACGCAGATAAAAACGGTCATAATATTGAGCTTAACGCATTTTCTTTAGGCGTGCATAAAGAGTTTATAAAGCTTGAACGAATTTTCACTGCAATAAAAGAAGATAAAAAATCGGATATAGATAACATTTTAAAAGACAATGAATTTGATATTTATTGCCCTAAATGTGGCAGATTATATTCAGAGCCTGAGCGAAAAATTTGCCCACATTGTATGGATAAAATGTCAATTGCAATGCGTCTTATGGGCTTTTTTAAGTACTATAAAAAGCAGGTAGCGTTAGTACTTTTATTTATGCTAATTTCAACAGGATTTAGTATACTAGCACCTTTTGTATCTAATAAACTACTCTTTGACGAAGTTTTAACAGAGGGCGGAAGTATGTATGGAAAAATTGCTGTTATAGTTGTTGCAATTTTTGCTGTTAGGCTAATAGGAACAGTGATTACAATGCTTACAAACTATACAATAGCAGGGGTTATGCCGAGTATTGTATACGATATTAAGCTGAAAATCTTTTCTGCTATGCAAAATTTATCAACGCAGTTTTACACTTCAAAACAGACTGGTAATCTAATGGCAAGGGTTAATGACGATTCAAATAATATCTATTGGTTTTTTATCGATGGACTACCATACCTTATAATAAATGTTATCACCTTTATTGGCATACTAACTATTATGATGCTAATGAATGTAACGCTAGCTTTAATTACTGTCGTTATAATTCCAGGGATAGTTTTAGCGTTTATGGGAATGTCTAAATTATATATGAAATATCATCATAGGAATTTCATCTTTTCAAGTGCGTTTGATTCGTTTTTAAGTGATACAATAAATGGTCAAAGAATAGTTCGTTCTTTTGCAAAAGAGGAGGAGGAAAACGAGCGATTTCGTCAAATAAATGATGATGTTGTGCAAAATGGTATTAAATCCGATTGTACAGAGCTTACCTTCTTCCCGATAATATATCTTGTAATGTTTTTAACACAGATAGTAGTTACAGGCGTTGGTGGGTATATGATTCTTCAAAACAAGCTAGATTTAGGTACTCTTTTAACCTTTATTGTGTATCTTGGTATGTTATATGGACCGCTTGAATTTATGTCTTGGGTATCTACATGGTGGGCAAGGTGCGTTGACTCTAGCGAGCGAATGTTTGAAATTATAGACGCTGTTCCCGATATTGTTGAAAGTAAAAATCCTCTTTCTAAGGATACTATAAACGGAGATGTTGAGCTATGCAATGTGTTTTTTGAGTATGAGCCGGCAAGGCTAATTATTAAAGATGTGAGTCTTAAAATTAAAGCCGGTGAAATGATAGGAATTGTAGGAAAAGCAGGTGCCGGAAAATCCACTATTGCAAATTTAATCACAAGGCTTTACGAGGTGAAAAATGGTGCAATTTTAATCGACGGGCATAATGTAAAGGACTATAAAATAGATGTAATACGTAAAAACGTTGGGATTGTATCGCAGGAAATATATTTATTTATGGGTACTATTGCAGAAAACATAAGGTATGCAAAAAAAGATGCTACAAACGAAGAAATTATCTATGCAGCAAAAGCGGCAATGGCACACGATTTTATTATAAAGCTAGCTGACGGTTATGAAACTAAAATAGGTGAGGGTGGACAGGACTTATCAGGTGGTGAACGTCAAAGAATATCTATTGCACGAACTATCCTTCAAAACCCTAAAATATTGATTTTAGACGAGGCGACAGCTTCAATGGATACTGCCACCGAGCGAAATATTCAAAAGTCAATTGACACTTTAAAAATCGGCAGAACAACAATTGCAATAGCTCACAGGCTTTCAACGTTGCGAGATGCAGATAAAATTGCAGTTATAGAAGACGGAAAACTCTGTGAGTATGGAACACATAAAGAGCTTATTAATAAAAAAGGCAAGTTTTACGATTTATATCAGGTGCAAACAAAAGCACTTCAAAATATTACAGTTGGTGGATAAAAGGAGCTAAAAAATAATGGAAAATGAAAAACAAATTGATTTAGATATTAATCTATTAGACCTTAAAAAGCTTTGTTTTAAAGTAGAGGATACAAATTTTA
>JAVVYT010000159.1:0-3189 GCA_036650995.1 Clostridia bacterium
GCCACAAAAAGTTGAAATGATACTCAGAAAATACATATTGGAAGAAAATTCACTTAAATTTTGCCATGGTCTAGTAGCTCACGGACGTAAGGTTTGCAAGTCTAGAAGTCCATTATGTGCAGAGTGTACACTAAGCGAATATTGTGTTTTTAATAAGAGTAAATAGATTTATAAAAACTGTATTTAAGTCGGTGTATTTAAAAACAAATGTATTGATTTAGAAATAAATTTAAAGGCAAACAAATGGATTTAGAAATAAAATTCTTTAGATAAAAAAAGAGATAAAACTAATTATTTTAGCTTTATCTCTTTTGATTTTTAAGATGATTTATTAAAATTAAGATATTAAAAGTCTTTTCAAAAAATTACTTTTCAATAATAATTGCGTTAGGGAGGTATCTACCACGACGTGATGTACAAGGGTAGTTTACATTTTTGCCTTCGTGCATCATAATAGAGGAAGAGCCACCGTCTAGAGTTGTGGCATTTATTGCACCATGTTCTTCCATAACTTCTTGAAGGTCTGGAATAGTAGCGCCAAGGCTTGAAAGCTGTCTACCATCGATAACTAGTAAAATTATAGTGCCATCAGCTTTTTGTCCTATTGCGGTACGAGGAGCTATGCCCCAGCCACCATCACCTAAAACTGTTGTCTTTTTGCCATTTATGATAAGAGGTGGGCTAAAGGAAATCGCACTATTTATATTGCTTTTTAAAAGCTCTTCTTTGGTATAGCTGCCAAGGAGCATTTTGCCCTCTTTTGTAAATCCTATAATATCGCTATATGAGTCGTACTGAGAAAAGGTAATTTTTTTATCCACCATAATTACGCCGGCAGGGTTACCGCCTTTAGAATGACCCGAACTATCAGAAAATCCACTTCCGTTTATAGCGGCAATGGCGTTATGCGCATCATAATATTCATAGAGTTTTTTTGCATGGTCTTCAACATCACTAGTTGTAACTAACTTGAGCTTAGCAGGGTTGTAGACTTTGAGGATATAGCCTTTATAGTCTTTGTCGATAATATCAATACGTTCGATATCCTTTTTTGTATCGCAGGTAATATTAATAAGGTTTTCATCGGAATTTTCATTGAGATATATAGTTTGGTTTTCGCTCATAATTTGCTCAATGGTTTCATCGCTATAAATTGCAGTTGCAAGCCATTTATGAGATAGCGTTGTCATAGCAGAGGTGATCCAAGACACTTTTACAAATTTAATCGGTCCGTAAAAAGCGAAAGTAAAAGATGCTACACAAAAAGCTAAAACACTTAATGTTATAATTAAAATTTTCTTTGATTTTTTATTTTTTTTATTTTTTGCTACATATTTCATTGATTTTATTTTTCTTTTCAGAAATCTCCTTTCGACAACTTTATACTCTAATTATAGTTGAATATGTATAATAAGTCAATAAGTATATTGTTTCTAATTTGTAAATAAATAAGACTACAAAGTTTTCGTTTGTAGTCTTATAAGATTTTATGCGTACATTCCGCATTGATTCATATAGTCGTAAAGCGATTCGCCATGTTCCTGCTCTTCTTTTTGGATATGGTTTAGAATGTTACGAAGATTTACATCGGTAAATTCAAAGATACAGGTGTTATAAAGAGAGGAAATATGCTTTTCGGCAGAAAGTGAATCTTCACATAAAAAGGCGTCTTGGGTTTTTTCTTTTGTATTGTAAGAAACATCGTATTTTGGTTTTAAAGCAGATTTTTTCTTTGCAGGCACTTCAGGGACTTTGCCTTTGATGATGTTATTTATAGTATTCAAATGTTCGGTTTCTTTTAATGAAAGTTTAGTAAATAGTTTTTTTAAAGGCTCGCTACAAGCCTCTTTTGAGGACTTTTCATATCTTTTAATACAGAGCTTTTCACCTTGTTTTAGGTCTTTTAATAGAGTGGTTTCCTTTTGCGTTAATTTCATAGTTTTAAATTCCTTCCTTTTTAAATGCTTTATGGTACTATTATGTAGCAAAGTAGGAAAAAATATTCATATAACATTATTATTTTTTAAATTTACCAGAAGTTAGGCTAAAGCTATCATTTATTAAATCGTAAAGGTCGTTTATTGGCACATCGCTATTAACAGAAATTGTATTCCAATGGACTTTATTCATATGCCAAGCAGCTGTTACTCCATTAAAAGTTTGACGTAAAAAATCCGATTTGAATGGATCGCATTTTAGGTTAATTAATAAATTGTCGTCCATTTCAAAGATGAGGGCAAACCATTTTTTGTTTGTTATATGCCTCATAATAGTACTGTTTTTATCTTCAAATGGGTACGTTTCTATTATCCCGGGGAAAGTAAGACAGTAATCTATAAGCTCTTGTCGTGTCATAATAATCCCTTTCTGCTTGTTTTATTGATACTTAGTATATCACTATCGCTCAAAATTTAGGCTTTTACGTTCGATTGAAAATAGAATATGTGGCATTTCGACGCCTCGATAATATTTTGTAAAAGTGTCTTTTGGTGTCATTCCATTTCGCAAGGCTACGTTTTGTGAGGATTTATTTGTATCTCTAATAATGGAGCATACTTTTTTAGCTCCTAAAGTAGTAAAAGCGTATTCTTTGCAGGCAATTGCGGCTTCAGTAGCATATCCATTATGCCAATATTTTTTTTGAAATAAATATCCTATTTCAAGTAATTTTTGATCTTTAAAGTCTTGCATTGTTAAACCACATTGCCCAATCATTTCGCCTGTTTCTTTTAAGATAACTGCGTTTAACCCGAAACCGTCTGTTTTATATCGCATTAATTGTTTGTAAAGCCAATCTTGCACTTCTTTATCACTAAATGGACCTTCATACGCATACATTACATCTGTATCTTGTAATATTTTACATAGTCCATCAAAATCTGATTTTTTTAATTGTCTTAAAAATAGTCGTTTCGTTTCTATAATCATATTTTTATCCTTTAATAAAATAAGTGTAAGTTAGCTTTTGCTCTGCTTAAATAAATTCTAACCATTAACATAAACCAAATGAGCAAAGTGGGTAAGTGAAAAGGCAAAGCTTCCTTAACTCTTGTTTTTCTTCTTTTATTCATAATACCATAAATTATAATATTTATCAATTACAGCAAAACTTTTTCTCTTAAAAACTCAACCTTAGTCCATATCTTTTGGTTGCCATTATCGTTTAAGTCGTATGGTATGTGTAGCATA
>JAVVYT010000160.1:0-3121 GCA_036650995.1 Clostridia bacterium
AAGAAGAGTACCAACTTTTAGCGATACATCAAGATTTAAGTTTTTTTCACAATTGCCTTTTTTATCAGATGTCCCAGGGTCCTCACCGCCGTGACCTGCATCTATTATAAATTTTTGATTGTAGCTTTTGGGGTTTTCTTTATATGTAGTTATATTACTAGTAGACAAAGTCACCTTAGTTGTAACAACAAGGCTTATAACACAAATAAAAAGTAAAAACATAGGCAGTAGCATCTGCTTTTTAAAGATACATATCATAAAAATCACCTGATGTATTTTATGATTACATCAGGTGATTTATTCTTATTTATTAATATCTTCGTCTTTATCTTTTTTATACATTATATTTACCGATAATGAAATTCGTTTATACCCTAAAAGATAAGCAGTTCCCGTAACCGCACAGGTAAGTAGCATAGCCACTAGATAAGCATAAGGGTAGGCATTTGGGAAGAGTGTTATAAATCCAGAATAGTAAATAGTAGAGCCATAAAATAAAATCCAAGCAATGCCACTTTCAGTTATTTTATAAATAATAAAGCAAACTAAAGCAAAGACATATGGGATAATCGGTATTAAAAAGCCTTTTAGCGGAGTGAATTTTATATTATGTATTTTAAGATAGTTTACATCTTTCCACCCGGCTTTCCAAGCGGTTTGATATGAGAGTAGCATAAAAGCCATTGTTGTAAGAAATCCGTTTATAATTATAAATCCGTTTTCTTTAAGCAATGCACAAAGTGGTATTGCCAAAATAGCAACAAAAATCATAATAATAAAATTAGATAAATTAGAAAGCATTGCTTTTAGAGTGTGTTTAATCATTTTGATTTTCCTTTCAATTTATAAGTCGTACGGAGTTTCTTGATATACGAAATAATTTAGCCAATTTGAAAATAATAGATTAGCATGACTTCTCCACGTTTGACGTGGCTCATTTCTATCATCGTCATCTTTGAAATAGTTTACTGGCACTAGCGGATTTTCGCCTTTTTCTTTATCCCTAAAATACTCCTTAGCAAGAGTGTTTGCATCATACTCAGCATGACCTGTTATAAAAAATTGCTTATTATCATTAGCTGCCACAATATATGGCCCTGCTACATCAGAATACGCTAAAATTTTTAAATTTTTACACTTTTTTAGTTGCTCTTCGTTTATTTTAGTATGTCTTGAGTGTGGTGCTAGAAATTCATCATCAAATCCCCTAAGTAATTTATGGGATTTATCGGTAATTTTATGACTGAATATTCCAAACATTTTATTGCAAAGTGGCTCTTTATCAATACCATAATGATAAAAAAGTCCTGCCTGCGCGCCCCAACAAATATGGAAAGTTGAGGTTACATTTGTTTTTGACCATTCCATTATTTTGCAAAGCTCATCATAGTACTCAACATCTTTAAACTCTAGATGTTCAACAGGTGCGCCGGTTATAATCATTCCGTCATATTTATTGCTTTTTACTTCATCAAATTCATAATAAAATTTAAGCAGATGTTCTTTAGATACGTGTTTTGATTTATAGGTTGACGTTTTAAGTAAATCAATATCAATCTGTAAAGGTGTATTGCCAAGTAACCTTAAAATCTGAGTTTCAGTTTCTATTTTAGTTGGCATTAAATTTAAAATTATTATTTTCAGAGGCCTTATATCTTGTTTATCTGCAATTTCTTCGTCCATTATAAAAATATTTTCGCTCTCGAGAATTTTTTTTGCAGGAAGATTTTTTGATATTTTTATTGGCATTTTATATCCTTATCCTTAAATTAATAAACCTTTATATTAGGGTTTGTAATGGAATATTTGTTAATACCTGGGCAACCTTGACAATAGATAAATTTAAGTGATGGTGCGTCGTTTAACGGTGTAATATCAACTAAATTTGCATTATTATCGAGATATACAGTATTTAATATTGCAAGTACTGAAAGCGGTGTGACATTTGTTATGTTGTTAGCATTAGGGTCGTTAGCGGCTGAATTTCTAAAATCGATTGACTCTAAATTAGAAAGGGCAACAACACTTGAAATATCTGTTATGCCACAATTTAATAACGTAAGTCGTCTAATGTTAATTCGTTCTAAAAAGCTTAAATCCTCAATTTTTATGTTTGACATATTAAGGGTTTCAAGATTTGTAAGGTTTGTAAAAAAGTTAAAATTAGTTACAGGGTTTGAAGAAATATTTAAGTTTTTAAGTGTTTTCAAAACATTAAGTCCTGCAAACTGCGAAATATTACACTGCTGAAGATTTAGTTCTTCAACATTTGTAAGTGTTAAAAGTGGAGCGATAGTGGCAATATTATTAAATGATAAATTAATAATTTTAAGTCCTGCTAGGTTGTTTATCGTTGTGATATCTGTTATTTTGTTATTTGATAAACTTAAACTAGTTATTTTTTCAAGCTTATCTATCCCTTGTAAAGAGGTAATTTGATTGTTATCAGCAGATAAAGTAGTTAATTCTTTAAGCTCAGAAAGTGGTGCTAGTGTTGTAATTTGGTTGTTATTTATATTAATTTCAATCAAGTTTTTATTTGCTAATATCTGTGGTAATTTTGAATCGGTAATTCCACAATCATCAAAGGTTAATCTTTTAAGTGATGAAAGTGATGTTAAAAGAGAATAATCAGAAATTGCAGGCTCACCAGCTAAATCTAGTGTTGCAAGCTCGTTCATAGCAGTTAAATCTTTAAGTGAACGGATAAGTCCATCGATTTTATTACCGGCTTTATCGTAACTTGAAAGGGTTTGAACACGTATCATATCTCTAAATAATACAGGTTGTTCTGGTGTTTTTCCAAGAGTTGCTTTTACCATTGCTTCTATTTTTGGGTCTTCAAAAACATATGCTTGATCATCGCCAAACACATTATATACAAGCGACACTTTATCGCTTATCATATATTTTTCATTTACAGTAATAGCGTTAATAGTAGTCTTGCCACGTCCTACTGTAATTGGAGTTGCGGCATCAAATTTAGGGGATTTAAGGGTTGGTGTTGTGCCATCTGTTGTATAGTAAATAGGTAAATTCTTATCTACTGATAAACTAACATCAATAGGTCTATCATATGAGCCGGCAGAAGGTGAGCTTGTTGGGTTTGCGGGCTTTACCT
>JAVVYT010000161.1:0-3104 GCA_036650995.1 Clostridia bacterium
AATATTCTCTCCGATTGTAAGGACAAAAAAGGAGTAGTGATACCTATGACTAATACTAATAACAAAAAGAATATGACTATAAAACTAGTAGCAAGTGCTGCTGCAATAATACTTGTAATGGCCGGAGTATTTGGATTTGTTGGATATAAAAGAACTACCACAGTAGATTCAATAATTGGTTTTGATGTAAACCCTAGTATTGAGCTTAAAATAAACACCTCTGAAAAGGTAATTGATGTTAATGCAATAAATGAGGACGCCGTAGCGATTATCGGAACTATGGATTTAAAAGGAGCTAAACTCGATGTAGCTGTTCACGCACTAATAGGTTCAATGCTTGAAAAAGGGTATATAACAGAACTTCAAAACTCTATATTAGTTACCGTTAAAAACAAAAACGACAAAAAGAGTACTTTACTTGAAGAAAAGCTTTCAAAAGAGATTGAGAACTTATTAAAAGAAAGCTCAATAGACGCAGCTATCCTTGCACAAGACGGAAATAGCGACAAAGACCTTGAAAAGCTAGCAGTTGAAAATAATATTTCTATTGGAAAAGCTAAATTAATAAGTCAAATTGCCGCAAAAGATGCCACTCAAGATGTTTCAAAACTTGCAAAACTTTCGATAAACGATCTTAATTTACTAGCCGCATCAAAAAACATTGCATTAGACAACACAGTATCGACCGGTACTGCCAGCAGTAAAAAGTATATTGGAAATGAAAAAGCTACTGCCATTGCATTAGCTAGCGCCAAAACTTCCGCAGATAAAGTTTCTAATCTTTTCGTTGAGTTTGATAACGATGACGGAAAAATGATTTATGAAGTAGAATTTGTTTCCGGCTCAACAAAATACGATTTTGATATTGAAGCTATAACCGGAGAAATTGTTCATACACAAAAAGAGGGCGCAAACAGCGATACACAGGATGATAAAAATCCAAACGAGAGTGATGACCCTTCAAAACCAGAGGACAAAGAAGAAGAGGAAGAGGACAACAACAATACAGACAAAAACGACCAAGACAACGACCCGGGGAATACTAATGAAAACCAAGACGACGAGGACGAGCCTTCAACTGAAGTTGTAGCACCTAATAAAATAGGTGAAAACAAGGCAAAACAACTTGCATTTACTCACGCAGGAATTAAAGCATCTGATATCAAGGATATAAAAATTAAAATTGATTTTGATAACAACAAAGAGTATTACGAGTTAACATTTACAACAGAAAAAGCCGAGTTTGATTATAAAATAGATGCTGTAACAGGTGCATTTGTTCAATCCGACAAAACTTTAATTGAAGAGCCTGACAAAGCAGAGCCTGACATTGAAAAAGAGGAAGAGGACAATAACCAAGAGCCTCCTGAAGTTGATGATGATACAGATACTGACTAATTAAATACGTTTCTTTCATTCAATTAATTTTGAAGTTTCTTTCAGACAAACAGAGCCACCTATTATGATGGCTCTGTTTGTCATTTATACAGCAACAATTTATATTTTTTAACAGCTAAAATTTGATGATTTAATCTTTATCACAAAAGCAACAAATATCTTTAACCAAACTAATTTTATCATATAAAATACATTCTAAATGCGTAGCTTTTTCAATAGTTTTTGTAATAGAGCAATTAGTTTCAAGGATTTTACAGACATCTGTTGTAGACTCAATTACTTTTTGAAGTTTCTCCCCTTCTGCATTTAGGATATGCGACAATGCTGTTTCTACTAACGCTACCGACTCCAAAACATCAGCACAAACATTTCTATGACACGGCTTTTTATGACAATTATCATTACACACATTATAATTACAGTTATTAAAGCCTAGCGGTAACAAATCACACTTTATAATACAATCCAAAATATAAGGATACTGCCCTTTTTTAGTTACTAGAACATAAATATGATTTTTATAACAGCCATTTTTACACGGCACAAAAACAGCGGCTTCCACCATAACATCGCATGGAATAAAGGCATCGTAAATAAGATTTTTCTTACAATCATAAACAGCAATATTTTGAGTTTCTTTAGTTATATAATTACAAAAAACGTATGGTGATATTGAAAGCACACCGCACAAAAATTTACAAGGTAGTGTTAAAAACAGGCAGTTTTTTTTAGAACATTCTGGATTTACACGAACAATACTATTAGCTATTGATACTAGTATGCTACCATCGTTACAGTCAAAAGATAAACCTGAAACAATTCCGCCTAGGCTAGTTTGATTACAGATTTTTATTTCATCAATCTCTAAAAGGCACATATCAAGACAATATATCACTGGCAAACACTTATCAGTAGCCGCCCAAAAACAGCATCTTTGTGGGTCATAGCAAAGATAAGTATATGATTTTATAGTATCAATAATACAAACGACATTGAAATTCATATCAAATTTAACGATTTTTTGCTCACAAGGTACAGTTAAATAAATATTAACGCCATCAAAAGCAATACCCTTATACATTGATTTACATTTTGAAATGATAGGTTTTTCACATTCAATTTTAAACATAATAATTTCTCCTTAAGATAAAATAGTAACAGATAATATTAGTTTTCTATTCTAATTATTATATTCAAAAATTTCTCTTTTGCTAATATAAAGATATTTACTTTTATATCTATTTATGATATACTAATCTAACTACAAAAAAAGGAGCTTTAGATATGAAAGACTTAAAAGAAATTATAACCGCTAAAGATATAATTAAAATGCTACCATATATCGGTGGAGTTATTGCTACGTTTTATCTTTTGCCACTACTAAATTTAATTAACAGTAACTTAAACGTTGTATTACTTAATATCATTCCATTAATTTGCCTAGCTATTGGCACTGTATATGCTATCAGAGAAAAACATATATGGATTTTTGCAGGCGTATCTTCCCTACTGTATATCCCATCTATTTTTATTTTCTATGACTGGCATTCATACGTTTATTTTATTGGATATACATTGATTTTTGTAATCGGCTCTCTACTTGGACTTTTAATTAAAAAGTTTTTAAAACAAAAATAATAAAACTACTAAATCTTAAAAAAGTGTAGCAACATTTAATTGCTACACTTTTTTTCTTTTATAGGATA
>JAVVYT010000162.1:0-2981 GCA_036650995.1 Clostridia bacterium
TTTTTAACTCGGCTTTTCTCAAAACTTGTTTTCAAAGTCTTTTTTTAACTTGTCTTTTTCAAAACTTAATTCTTGTTTTTAAACTTGCTTTATCAAAACTTGTTTTTTTCAAAACGTATTTCTTTAAAAACGTGTTTCTTTTCAAGACTTCTTTTCCGTAAAACAGTTAGAAGTTAGACACAAAACATCTAACCTCTAAACGATAATTTTACATTCTACTTTTAAGATAACGCACTAGTCTACGATTTCAACGTTTACACGAGTATCATATCTAGCTGCGGCGGATTTCATAATGGTACGAATGGCTTTAGCAATTCTACCTTGCTTGCCAATAATCTTACCCATATCGCCATCTGCAACGGATAATTTAAAAGTAGTAACACCATTAATTTCACCGTCATTTACAATTTTAACTTCGTCCGGATTTTCAACTAATGATTTTGCTAAAAATAAAAGTAACTCTTCCATACGCATCTCTTTCCGGCATATTGCCTTATAAAAATCTAACAATAGAAGTGAAATTCTATTACTACTCAGCAACTACGGTAGCTGCGGCTGCTGCTTTTTTAATAATAGCTTTTACTGTATCGGTAGGTTGTGCACCTTTTGCAATCCACTCGTTTGCCTTTGCAAGATCAATTTTAATCTCTGCTGGGTTTTTAAGTGTATCATAAGTGCCGATAGATTCGATAAATCTACCATCTCTTGGTGATCTTGAATCAGCAACTACAACTCTGTAAAACGGAGTTTTCTTAGCGCCTATTCTCTTAAGTCTGATTTTAACTGCCATATTATTTTCATTCCTTTCTATGCAGCTTTTATTTAGCTGCTTTTAAAATTAAATTTATATCAACCCTCATACAGCTATAAAAATAACAATATGATGAATGAATACCTATCTTGTCTTTGCTCTTTTGCGGTATTTATGCTCTCTTAGAATGGCATATTCCCCATTTTACCGCCTTTTTTACCTTTGCCAAAACGTTTCATCATCGTTTTCATCTGGTCAAAACTTTTAATAAGTTTATTAACTTCTTCGACCTTAGTGCCACTTCCCATGGCTATCCTTTTACGTCTTGAGCCATTTAAAATCTCTGGTTTCTCTCGCTCTTTGTTTGTCATAGAACGGATAATAGCCTCAGTTCTATCCATCGCTCTAGGGTCTACCTTCGCATCTTTAAGTGCGTTTGCATTAACTCCAGGCACTAGTCCAAGCAGATTTTCAATAGGTCCCATCTTCTTTACCTGTGCTAGTTGTTCAAGAAAATCATTTAAATCAAACTTATTCGTTTTAAACTTCTTTTCAAGCTTGTGTGCCTGCTCCTCGTCAAAGGTTTCTTCGGCTTTTTCTATAAGTGAAAGAATATCGCCCATTCCTAAAATCCTTGACGCCATTCTCTCAGGGTAAAATGGCTCAAGCTCGGTTAGCTTTTCACCAGTACCTACAAATTTAATCGGCTTTTGCGTAATGTATTTAACTGAAAGTGCCGCTCCACCTCTTGTATCACCATCGGTTTTAGTAAGCACAACACCTGTTATATCTAGTAAATTGTTAAACGTTTCCGCCACATTTACAGCATCTTGACCCGTCATTGCATCCACTGTAAGTAGTATCTCGCTCGGATTTAATGCGGTTTTCAAACGAAGTAACTCGTCCATTAATGTATTGTCTATTGAAAGTCTGCCCGCTGTATCAATAAAAACAAGGTCGTTTCCGTGATCCTGCGCATGACGAACCGCCTCTTTCGCTATCTTTACAACGTCCATCTCATTATCTATTTTAAAAACAGAAACATCTACCTGCTCACCTACTACTAAAAGCTGTGTTATCGCTGCCGGTCTGTATACGTCGCACGCAACTAAAAGAGGTCTTTTCGATAGCTTGTTTTTGAAATACCCTGCAATTTTGGCAACGTTTGTAGTTTTACCTGACCCTTGAAGTCCAACTATCATAATAACGCTAGGTGGCTTTGGTGCTAGGTTTAGCTTAAAATTAACTCCGCCCATTATCTCGCAAAGCTCATTGTTTACAATCTTTACAATCTGTTGTGCCGGGGTAAGACTTTCAAGGACAGTATCGCCAATGGCTTTTTCGGTGATGTTTGCAACTATCTCTTTGGTGACTTTAAAACTAACGTCTGCTGATAATAACGCAAGCTTAATCTCTCGCATAGCCTCTTTAACATCTGTTTCTGATAGCTTTCCTTTGCCACGTAACTTTTTGAAAACTCCTGCTAGTTTCTCTGTTAAACTGTCAAATGCCATAAATACTCTCCTTTCTTATCTCCTAATTTTTTTTAAAGTTTCATTTTTTAAAGTTTACTCTTTATTATATTTGCATTTTTAACGATGTATGTTGCATTTTTGTCTATCTCGGATGAAAATGCTTTCTTCATATTTATATCTATAATTTCATTCGCTTTTATTAATATCTTTTCGGTTATATCCGATATCTCTGACATCTTTTTCGCTAAGTTTAACTTTGCCTCAAGCTCTATTAATGTGCTTTCGCCTTTTTTTATCGAGTCACGGACACCTTGCCGTGTAATGCTTATATGCTCGGAGATTTCAGCTAATGACATATCTTCGTTATAATAATAATCTAGATAGTCTTTCTGCTTTGTAGTAAGTAGCTCACCATATATGTCTAGTAATAACGACATATTTAAGTCCTTTTCAAAAGCCATCTGCTTTATCTCCCTCCCCAATTTTCTCTTTAAAACCATTCTTCTTTAAAACCATTCTTCTTTAAAATCTTTTTCTGAAGTTTTCTTTTTCTAAACTTTTCTTTTAAAACATTCTATCTAATTTTTTCTTAGAAATTCTTTTCTTTTTCTGAAATTCTATTCTTCTATTTTTTTCCTTTTAAAACATTCTTCTTTTGAAACTTTTTTCTTTTCTGAAATTTTTTTATTATAAATTTTTTCTCAAAAGCTTTTTTCTAAACTTTTTCAAAAAACATTCTTCTCAAATTTTCTTCT
>JAVVYT010000163.1:0-2960 GCA_036650995.1 Clostridia bacterium
AATAAAAATGCTGTGAGTTTGATTAATGCTCGTTTTTAGGGTGGTTATCAAGAAATTCATCGACTATATATAATGGACGAGATTTAGTTTCAAGATAGATTTTGCCAATGTACTCACCGATAACTCCAATGCTAAGGAGCATAAGTCCGCCAATCGCCCAAACAGACACTATAACACTAGGCCAGCCAATTACAGTATTGCCTAGAAGAAACTGTATTATAGAGTAGATAAACATAATAATGCTAATACCGAAAATCCCAAAACCCAGTAGTGAAATCATTTTGATAGGCTTTGTGCTTAAAGAGGTAATTCCCTCTAGTGCAAAGGCTATCATCTTGTTTAGAGGGTATTTGCTTTTTCCGGCAAATCGTGTTGTGCGGTCGTAGTAAACGTAATCGGTACGAAAACCTATCATAGGAACTATTCCTCGCAAAAATAGGTTGACCTCTTTAAATTCTGAAAGTGCGTCCACCGCTCTTTTGCTCATAAGCCGATAATCGGCATGGTTATAAACAGTGTTTGCCCCTAGCCTATTTAGTAGTTTGTAAAAAAGCTGAGCTGTGGTGCGTTTGAAAAAAGAATCAGTCTTGCGTTTGTTTCGAACACCATACACAATGTCACAGCCCTCTAGATACTTGTCTACCATTTCATCAATGGCATTTATATCGTCTTGTAAGTCGGCATCAATCGAGATAATCATATCAGCATTATCACGTGCCTTTAAAAGTCCTGCTAAAAGTGCGTTTTGGTGACCACGGTTGCGACTTAGTTTAAGACCTAAAAAGATAGTCTTTTCGCTGTGTAGCTTTGTAATTAGCTCGTACGTTTTGTCGGTAGAGCCATCGTCCACAAAAAGCACTCGACTTTTGATAGAAATTTTATTTTTTTTCATAAGACCTAAAAATTTAATTCGAAGACGTTTTGCAGTTTCTAATAAAACTTCCTCTTCGTTAAAACAAGGGATAACGACATATAAAATGTTGTTCATCTAAAAACCGTCCTTTGTAGTATTTTCTTAATAATAACATACTTAGCATTTTTTTACAACAAAAATGTAGAGGAGAAAAAATCCCTATCGTTTGCGAAAACAAGGGTACTTTTTATAGAAAAATTCAGAAAGGATTGTAGTAAATAGCGTTTGCATTTTAATAAATTTTGTGGTAGTATATACTGTAATATTTTAAAACCGTATTATGTTTTAGAGTAGGTTAATACGGCTCACAAACAACAATTTTATTAGAAAAAAGGTAAAGAATGAAAACAGAAAATCAGCAATCAGCACTTAAATCAGAACGGCTTTATAAGCTACTTCTAAAATACTCCATTCCGGCAATAACCGGTATGCTAGTTTCAGCACTCTATAATATAGTAGATAGAATATATATCGGAAAAATCCCCGATATAGGCTCGCAGGCAATTTCAGGCGTTGGCGTTACAATGCCACTTACAACAATTATTCTAGCGTTTGGTATGCTAATCGGTATTGGCGCTACCGCTAATATGTCAATAGCGCTTGGTAAAGGAAATCGGCGAACTGCTCAAAAAATACTTGGCAATGCTTTGTTTTTAGTCGTTGTCGTATCCCTTGTACTGTCCGTTTTAGGGCTTGTATTTTTAGATAAAATACTTATGGTGTTTGGCGCTAGTGAGGATATACTGCCATTTGCAAGAGCATATATGATCCCTATTTTAATCGGTACTATCTTTAATATGCTGTCCTTTTCAATGAACCATACAATAAGAGCAGATAACTCCCCGACAATTGCCGGTCTTACAATGGTTTTAGGCTGTGTTTTAAATATAATCCTAGACCCTATCTTTATCTTTGTTTTTAAAATGGGAATTTCAGGTGCTGCCATTGCAACAGTAATATCTCAAGCGGTGTCTGCTGCGTGGGTTATGTATTATTATTTCGGCGGACGATCAAAACTTAAAATAAATCTTCGCTCTGTAAAACCAAACTTTAAGATAATTATGATTATCCTTAGTATTGGTGTTTCACCCTTTGCAATGCAAATTTCAAATAGTGTCGTGCAGGCACTTTTAAATAATCAGTTAAAAGCTCTAGGCGGAGATGTGGCTATTGGTGCTTTTACAATAATAAGCTCAGTGTCTATGCTATTTTTAATGGCGATTTTTGGCTTAAATCAAGGTGCACAGCCAATAATCGGATATAATTATGGTGCGAAAAATTATAAAAGAGTGCGACTTACTCTTAAAATTGTAATTTTTGTAGGCACAGTATATTTAACAATCGGTTTTATTATTACTCAGTGTTTCCCACACTTTTTAATCTCACTTTTCTCAACCGACCCTGCGTTAATGGAGATAACCGCCGCCGGACTTAGAATAAACCTATTTACCTTGCCACTACTTGGCGCTTGTATTATGGGTTCAAACTTCTTCCAGTATATAGGAAAACCTACAATTTCACTTTTACTAAGTGTACTTCGTCAGTTTTTACTACTCATTCCAATACTTTTAATATTACCTAACTTCTTTGGACTAAAAGGTGTTTGGTTAGCTCAGCCGATATGCGATGTAATTTCATTTGTGTTAATTGTAGCTATGGTGCTAATTGAGCTTAAAAAGCAAAAGAGATTAGAAGCCGAGTATAGAGAGTATTGCCTCACGAGCGGCGAGTAAGCCTGCCATACTAGGGGTATATGAAATACTGCCTGGAATTACTCTTCTAAACCCATCGGAAATATTTTCGGTGGGTTTTGTTGGCTTGTCTTTAGAGTAGATAACCTTGCAACTTAAAATGCCACGCACTTTAAGCTCGTGACGCATAACTTTAGCGAGTGGGCAAACTACGGTATTTTTTATATCGTCCACAATAAAATCCGCTGTAATTTTGTTGCCTGTTCCCATACAGCTAATATGTGCAACATTTTGCAAAGTAGCCTTTTGTATTATGAGAATTTTTGAGGTGATAGTGTCGATAGCATCAATTATAT
>JAVVYT010000164.1:0-2909 GCA_036650995.1 Clostridia bacterium
TATCAAAAGCTTCTTTAGTTTCACGTAAACCAGAATTAGCAGCATTGCGTAAATATTTTATTGCTTCAATTTTTTGATTTCCATAAGTTCTTTTAATATCTTCAAAATCAAAAGACATTCCGTTTAAAATAATTTCATTTTCAACTTTATCATTTTCAATTTTAATAGGCTCAGAAGTAGAATTTGGAGTTTCTAAAATAACTTTAGTACCACACTCGGGACAGAATTTTGCATTTTCTAGTAAGGACTTACCACAATTTTGGCAAAACATAACAACACCCCTTTTTCTTTAGTATAGCATGTTATAAACTTTTTTGCAAGGAACATTTCGCTACTAATAATCAGCACGTAGTTGTCTATTCTAAATGGGGATTGTTTCAAAATTGAGTGTATAACGCAAACGCAAAAATAAATTTTGCTTTGAGAGTATCAGCACTTTGTGCTAATACTCCAATAAGGAAGATTAAAAATAAGTTTTGCTATGAAAGAAGTAACACTTTGTGTTATTTCTTCACTAAGGTATGATATAAGTCAAGCTTTGCTATTAAAGGTAATATAAAGTGTTTCTTCTTCAACAATGTGTGTTGCACTGTGTGCCATAACTCCAATAAGGAAGATTAAAAACACGCATTTTTCTTCAACAAGGTAGAATAAAAAATCAAGTACTGATTGATACTTGATTTTATAGGGTTATTAAAATTCTAATAGGTTACAGATTTCGCAGATGTTTCCGGCGCCCATTGAGATGACGATATCACCGTCTTTTGCTATTTTTTGGATTGTATCCACTATTTCGTCAAAGCTTTCAAGATACATTGCGTTTTCTATTTTATCTGAAATATCTTTACTCGAAACACCGAACGTATTCACTTCACGAGCGGCGAAAATCGGTGCTAAGATTACAACGTCTGCTATCTCAAGAGATTTTGCAAAATCCGGTGCTAAGGCTTTAGTTCTGCTATAAGTATGAGGCTGAAAAGCTACTATTACCTTGCCTTTTGCAATTTCACGAGCGGCTAGAAGAGAGGCTTTAATCTCAGTCGGGTGATGTGCATAATCGTCATATATTGCGATATTATTAATCGTTTTACGAAGTTCAAAACGTCTTTTAGCACCGCTAAATCTTTCTAGTGCCGCTTTGATTTTAGGAATTTCAATCCCCATTTCCCTGCAACATACAAATGCCGCAAGTGCGTTTTTAACATTATGTATGCCAACAATATTAAGAGAAATATCCGCTATAATCTTACCGCTATGCATAATTTCTATATTAGTTTTTCCGTCTTTATGGTTTATACTAACCGCTCTATAATCCCCTTTTTCTATGCCAAAAGTGACTACTCTTCCGCTATATCCGTCTAGCGCTTTAGTGAGATTTTCATCCTCGGCATTTGCGACTATAACACCACCGTTTAAAGTGTTGTTTGCGTATTTTTTAAACGAAGAAATAATATCGTCTAGATCCTTAAAAAAGTCCAGATGATCCGCCTCGATATTTAAAATAACCGAAATAAAAGGATTGAAGTTTAAAAACGAGTTGCTATATTCGCAGGACTCAAAGATAATATGCTCGCCTTTACCAATTCTAAGGTTGCCATTAATCTCCGGTAAAAATCCGCCCACCATAATAGTAGGGTCAATGCTAGCCTCAAGCGCTATCGTGCTTATCATTGAGGTAACAGTCGTCTTGCCATGCGTTCCGCTAACACCTATCGGCATTTTATATTTAGTTAGCATCTCCCCTAGCAAAATTGCCCGCTCTATGCAGGTAATGCCTTTTCTTTTAGCCTCTTGTAACTCTTCGTTGTCCGGGTGGACTGCCGCTGTATATACAACAAGGTCGGGGGATTTTATATTGTCTTTCGACTGGGTAATGTATATTTTAATACCGCTATTTTCTAGCATTTTGGTAACAGCACTCTCTTTTTTGTCTGAGCCTGAAACCTCATATCCCATATCAGCAAGGCAAAGCGCTAGCGCATTCATACTAACCCCACCAATACCGATAAAATGTATCTTACTTATATTTTCAAGATATTTCAAAATAAATCTCGCTCCTTTATAAAAATATGGAAGCTGTGTAAATTTCCGTCTATCCATTTAAAACTTTACTATTTCTTTAGTATAGCATAAATATCAATTAATGTGAATATATTATTGACTATTTTTTTAGTTTTATGTATAATAGTAATGTTGTAAACGTTAATTTTCAGTAAAAACTCCTTTTATCCCTCAAAACTCCAAAATATTCGCTTGTGTGGCTCAGCTGGTAGAGCAGCTCATTCGTAATGAGCAGGTCGTCCGTTCAAATCGGATCACAAGCTCCATTCATAAACTCCGTTACGTATTTTTTTCGTGACGGAGCTTTTTAATACCTGTCGCTTAAATGAAAAATTTTTAAATATGAATAGTGAATAATTGTAGAATAAATAACTATCATCGCAAAGGTTTAGATGGCTTATCTGAAAGCTTAGCAGAAAAAAATTTATTGCCGTTTTACATTCTTAACATTATTAATTTTTCGGCAATTTGCGTCATATTATATTGCAATTAATAACAGGATAAACAGCACTAATTTCCCATTGATAATCTACACCATTTATAGTATAATAGATATATAAGTATTTTCTGAAAGGGGCTGACGAAATGTCTACACAAGCGAAAAACCATCGATTGGCAGCTGTAAAACTAGCCGATGCCGTGAATAAAACAGAGGGTGTAACCGTGTCCGATAAAGCTCGCACGCTTTCTGCGTGCTGGGCAAGAGGCGAAGTTTCTGGAGAGGAAATGAAAGCCAATCTAATTATGACACACAAGCAACCTCTTTCAGGTACACAGCGATGAATGACCCATACCTCTATGAAAACAGCAAAGTACTGCGTAATCTGCTGAACATCTATGATGAAAAA
>JAVVYT010000165.1:0-2877 GCA_036650995.1 Clostridia bacterium
TCTAAAATTCCTCTTTTATAAAAACAACTTATTTTAAAACTTGTTTTTTTAACTTTTAAACTCATTCTTTGATTTTTAAGCTCCATAATTTTTTCTTTTCTTTTCAAATTTTATTTTACTTTTAAATTTTTCTTTCATTTATAAACTCTATATTTTTATTTTTTAATTCTTATTTCTATTTACAAAATTTTTTATTTTTTAAATTTACTTTCATTTAAAAAAAATTATTTTCCTTTTTAAAACCTATAATTTATTTTTCAAAATTAATCTTCTTTTTTAAATTTATTTTATTTTCTTTTCAGACAAAACATTCTTTTGTAAACCCTTAAATATACCTTTAAAAGTTTTTTAGTTTTACTATCAAAATAATTTTTTCCTTGATATATTTTAGTTCCTTTTTTAAATAATTTTTATAATTTCTTTTCAGCAAAAGAAAAACCCATACTAAGAAAATTATCTTTAGTATGGGAAGTTCTTTTTATTTCATAATTTTAGGAATTAGGAAAACGAAGTTGTGTAAATTAATTTTTTAACACTCATAAATTAATTTTTAAATAAACTTAATATAAGTTATTTTTGGATAGGTTTACCATCTTTAATTTCGCCAAACTTAGTTTGTACACCATCTTTATAGGTAACGAATTTTTCGATAGTTTCTTTTTCTGCAATACCAATAGATGCGTATCTGTTTTCAGGTTTCTCATCTATATTGATATCAATAGCTCCTCTAAAGGAGAATAGTCCACACATTTTTCTTTGGATTGCATATAAAGTTCTGGATCTTATTAGATAAACACCATTACCGTCTGTGCCACCAAAGAAGTTTTTACCAAGGTCAACTTTTGGATTAGTTACACCAGGGTTTGTAGCCTCTGCCTCTGCTTGTAATTTACTAAAGAATGCATTGTATCCTTCATTTCCGCCATACCATGCTGTGCCTAGACATAGTTTTTCAATTGGATAGCCATGAGCTAGATACTTATCAATATCATTTACAGTAGCACCATTAAAAGTTGAGTGGTGATTTCCACGACCTGATGTGCCTTTTTGGTCATATGACATCATATTTACTCTATCAAGATGCTTGATTGCCTCTACACTTGCAAATCCGCCTTGCGTTGACATTCCGGTAAACTGTGCTGCTGAAAGATGTTTGCCCTCTGCATGAAGAGCTGTTCCAAGCTCAATTAGAAATTTATTGTAAGTATCTAATAGTCCTGCGCCACAATACTCCCAGTCAATATCTATGCCATAAAATTCATATTTCTTACAAAATGATACTGCGTCGCTTACAAACTTAGCTCTTTTTACAGGGTCGCTCATTGCGTTTAACGCATTTGCAGCAATACCTCTGTCAGAACTTTGTGCTTTAGTAACAACACCCATAGCCATCCAAATATTAGGCTTTACAGGGTTGTCTGAAATAGATTTAACAAATGGGATATATCCTTTTTCACCGGCATAAACAGTTTTTCCAAGCTCTGATGGAAGGGCTGCCGCTAAATCATCTGCTGCCATATACTTTTCAACTAGTGGATCGTCCCAATCTAGAAGTTTAGCAAGTCGTAAGTTACCACCATTGTCTTCAATACCAACAGTAAATCTTGCGTCTTTGTCTATTAGTGTACTACCTATCATTATAATATCTGTTAGTGAATCATAATACTCTTTATTTACGTGAGTTCCCCAACCGATTTGATGAACGTAGTCATTTGAAGCAATGTAAGTTGAATGTACAAACTCTCTGTCATACTCGATAGGTCTTTGGTATCCTGCGTCAAATTCTGCTATTTCAACTTTTCCGCCGTCCCAAGATTTGTCTATCCAAAGTCTTAATGCTGAAGTTTTAATAGTGTCTATTGGTGCTATGTAATAGCCTTCAATAATATCAGAATTAAATACTGTAACCCACTCTGCGCCGTTCCAAGCCTCAACGTGATATAAACGAACTTTAGCGCCTTTTTCTGTAATGTATAGGTTGTTGATAGTTGTTAGCTTATCGAAGTTAAGCTGTGTGTATGCGTTTGAGCCTTCAGCTTCCCATATAGTCGTTTTGTCTTTATCAACTGCTTTTAAACCTTCTGGATCTGAAAATTTCGATGGGCCTTTTGTGCCTTTAATAAAGGATTGTCCATCATCATATGTAGCTTCCTTAATTTTGTCAATTTTTGGATTGCTTGTGATGCTCGTTGCCGCTAATGCTACAACTGTAATCGCTGCAACCAATATTAACGAAATTGAAGATAATATTATTTTTTTCATTTGTTATTACTCTCCTCTTTTAATTTTTCTTAAATTCTGTATCTCGGCAGGTGTAAGTCTTAACTTGTTGTAATATAGCTTTTTTTATTAAAACTTACCGCCCGCTTTGATATCAGAAATGTTTTTTGTTGCTTTGATTACTAGTTGCTTTTTTGTCTTTTAACAACGACAATTGTTCCCAAAACTGCGGATGCTAATATTAATGTAATTAGTAAAGCAATTGGTGTAGTGTCTGATGTGTTAGGCTGTCCATTTCCGCCATTTCCACCATTGTTAGAACCGCCTGCACCGTTTCCACCATTTCCGCCATTGTTTATGTCGCCACTTCCGCCATTTCCACCATTACCATCATCGCCTGTGCCTGGATCTTCTGGTGAGCCTTTAAGAACAAATTTACCAACAAGAGTAAGGTTCTTATCTATTGCGAACGAGTAGTTTGGATCTTCTGAAACTAAAGTTTCTCCGTCAAACCAACCAACGAATACGTAGTTTTTAGATCTTGGAGTAGCAGTAAGTTTTACCATTCCGCCTTTATCGTACTCTCCGTCCCCTGTTACTGTACCACGTCCGTCTACTTTAAGTGTTAGCATAAATCTCTCTACTGATGGAAGAGGT
>JAVVYT010000166.1:0-2874 GCA_036650995.1 Clostridia bacterium
AAAATATAATTTAGAGTAATAAATTTTAAAAAAAAGATAGAGTAAAAAAAGTTTTTAAAAAAATAAAAATATAAAATAGAAGGTTAAAAAAAGGAGAGTTTATCATGATTAACGAAACTTATAACAGATGGCTTGAAAACACAAAGAATTACCCTGAATTACAAGAGGAATTACTTTCAATCAAAGGTAAAGACGATGAAATTAGAGATAGATTTTATCGAGAGCTAGAGTTTGGAACAGCAGGCTTGCGAGGCGTTATAGGAGCCGGAGCCTTTAGAATGAACGTGTTTACTATTGCAAGAGCGACCCAAGGGTTAGCGGAGTACTTAAATGCAGATTTTAAAAACCCAAGCGTTGCAATAGCTTATGATAGTAGAAATAAATCTGATGATTTTGCAAAGGTAGCAGCGGCAGTTTTAGCAGCGAATAACATTAAAGTTTATATCTATAAAGAGCTAATGCCAACACCGTGTCTTTCATATGCAGTTCGTGCGCATAAAGCGAGCGCAGGTATTACAGTTACAGCAAGTCATAACCCGGCTAAATATAATGGATATAAAGTTTATGGAGCTGATGGCTGTCAAATGACGAGTAATGCGGCGAATAAAGTTTTAAAATGTATTAATAATATAGATATTTTTACCGGTGTCAAGATGATAGATTTTGACAAAGGAGTTGCAAAAGGTGAGATTGAGTATATTAAATCAAAAGTGGCACTAGATTACCTTAAAGCTGTCGAAAAGCAAGCAATACATAAAGATATTTTAGAAAAAACCGACTTAAAAGTAGTATACACACCCCTTAATGGAACAGGTAACAAGCCAGTTCGCAAGATTTTAGAGATGCGTGGACTTCGTGATATTATAATAGTAAAAGAGCAGGAAATGCCAGACGGAAACTTCCCGACCTGCCCATTCCCAAACCCAGAGATAAAAGAAGCGCTTGCAGTAGGACTTGAGTATTGCGAGAGGGAACATCCTGATTTACTTATTGCAACCGACCCTGATGCTGATAGAGTTGGCATTGCAGTTCCAAATGGAACAGGATATCGACTAATGTCCGGCAATGAAACAGGAGCACTTTTATTTGAGTATATCTGTTCACAAAGAAAAGCACTAGGAACAATGCCTAAAAATCCTGTTGCAGTTAAAACAATCGTTTCAACAGATTTAGTTACAGCAATTGCAAAAGAATATGATGTTGAGCTTAGAAATGTTTTAACAGGCTTTAAATATATCGGCGAGCAGATAGGTCTTTTAGAAGAGGACGGTGAGGAAAACCGCTATATCTTTGGCTTTGAAGAGAGTTACGGATATCTTTGCGGTAGCTATGTTCGTGATAAAGATGCGGTAGTAGGCTCAATGATGATTTGCGAAATGACAGCTTACTATAAATCAAAGGGCATCACCCTTGTAAAAGCACTTGAAAATCTTTATGAGAAATATGGCAACTACTGCCACACCCAAGAGAGTTTTGTCTTTGAGGGCGAGTCGGGTATGGAGAAGATGTCAAATATTATGAAAAATCTTCGTTATTTAAGACCTACTAAAATTGCAGGGATAGATGTTGTTAAATTTACTGATTATATGGCTAGCAAAGAGTGCAATACCTTTATAAACGAAACTAATGATATTACCTTGCCAAAAGCAGATGTGCTTTCATTTTTACTTAGAAATAATTCCAGTGTAATCCTAAGACCTAGCGGAACAGAGCCAAAGATAAAAGCGTATTACACCACTAAAGATGTTACAATGGAACGTGCTATAAAACAGGCAGATAGGTTAGCTGCTGACTTTACCGAGATAATTAATAATAGCATCTAAAGATAAATTAACTAGGCAGAGAACTTAAAATCGGTAAAAATGTTCTCTGCCTATTATTTAAGAAAAAGGATAAGAATATGAGAATTGGAAATGGTTATGATGTTCATAAATTAGTAGAGGGACGAAAACTTATTCTAGGAGGAGTGGATATTCCGAACGATGTCGGATTATTAGGCCATTCTGACGCAGATGTTTTGGTACACGCTATTATGGACGCTATTTTAGGAAGTTTAGCGCTAGGAGATATCGGCAAGTTTTTCCCGGACTCTGATAATAAATATAAAGGGATAAGTAGCCTAACACTACTCAGTTACACCGCTGAACTTATAAGAGAACAAGGGTATAAAATAGGTAATATCGATGGCATAATAGTAGCTGAAAAGCCAAAGCTTGCACCTTATATTGACCAGATGCGTGAAAATATCGCTACGTCATTAGGTGTAGCTGTTAATAAAATCAGTGTGAAAGCAACCACCGAAGAGGGACTAGGTTTTACAGGGATAAAAGCCGGAATATCAAGCTATGCAGTCGCTCTTTTAACAAAGATTTAACTTTTATATAGCAGTTTTTAAATAGTAATGATAGATTTTATTTATAGATATATTTAATCTTTCTATTTAGTTTTACTTAAAATAAAAAGCTTTAAACTAAAAATAAAATATTGATAAAAAGCAAAAACAAGCAGTGAAGTATGTACTGATACCATTAAGTTAAGTTAAAACTTAAACTTTGGCTAAGTAATACATTCTGCTTGTTTTTTATAAAGGAATAAAAGAAAACTATCATAAGATTTGTCTTTTAAGAAACAACGTATGCTCGTTAATAAGCTTTTATGCTACTTTTTCGATTTCTAGTTCTATATAAAATATTTCTAGATCTATATAGATTTTCTTGCTTTTAGAAGTTTATCAATAGTGAAAAGAAAGTAATTTTAAAGATTTTTCAAGTGTACTAAAGCTACACGAGAGATAGATATCTAATTTTATTGTTTTTTCAAGTGGAGCCAAACTACACAAGAGAGATTTATCGATTTTTAAAGCTTTTTCTTGTG
>JAVVYT010000167.1:0-2873 GCA_036650995.1 Clostridia bacterium
GAGTTATCAAATGGCGTAGCGGATATTGAGTTTACCCTTGCAGATGGTGTTACACATAGGTTTTACAAAATATCTGATGAAAAAGCAATAGCAGATATTGCAGCTAAATTTGAAAATCGTAAGCTTTTTATAGCAGATGGTCATCATAGATATGAAACAGCTTTAAACTACCGCAATAAGCTAATAGAGAATGGCACTATAACCGATAAAAATCATCTCGGAAATTTCGTTATGATGATGCTTGTGGATATGGAAAATGACGGACTTGTAGTATTCCCAACCCATAGGATTTTAAGCGGACTAGAAAACTTTAGCGAGAGCGAAAAACTAGAAAAAATATCAGAGTTTTTCAAAGTGGAAAAGATAAATAGTATTGATAATATCGAAAATGAACTTTTAGAGGACCAAACGAAAACAGTATTTGCTTTTTATACCGGCAAAGATTATTACTTTAGACTAACAAAAAAAGAAAATGTAGAGCTAAAAGATTTTATAACAGATAAGTCAAACGCCTATTGTGACCTAGATGTTACAGCACTTCATACTCTAATATTAGAAAAGATTTTCGGCATAGATAAAGCTAATATGGCAAATGGTAAAAATCTTACCTATACAAGAGATATAAGCGAGGCTATAAGTAAAGTGCAAAGTGGCAATAGCGATTGTAGTTTTATCATAAACGCAACTAAAGTGACACAGATTAAAGATGTTGCACTAGCGAAAGAAAAGATGCCACAAAAATCTACTTATTTCTATCCAAAGATAATTACAGGACTTGTAATTAATAAATTTATTGATTAAAATATTTTTAAATATTTAATACAGAAAGGGTGAATAAAATGTTTTCAGATGAAAATAAGAAAAAAATCCAAAAGTTAAGCGAAAAATGTGTTAAAACAAGTTTTATCCCGCCAGAACTTTATAATAAATATGAGGTTAAAAGAGGTTTGCGAGATATTTCAGGAAAAGGTGTACTTGCTGGATTAACAGAAATTGGCGAAGTGCATGCCTATATCGTGGACGAGGGCGAAATGGTGCCTTGCGAGGGTAGACTTATGTATCGAGGAATTGATATAAATTACCTTGTAGACGGTTTTATCCATGACGATCGATTTGGCTTTGAAGAAACAACCTACCTACTTCTATTTGGTAAACTTCCAAACAAAAAAGAGCTTGCGGATTTCAATAAAATTCTAATAGATAATAGAAATTTACCAGATGAGTTTGTTCGTGATATGATAATGCGTCTACCTAGTAAAGATATGATGAATGTCTTATCTCGTAGTGTTTTGATGCTTTATAGTTATGACGAAAATCCTGATGATAACTCTATTCCAAACGTTTTAGAGCAGTGCCTTAAACTAATTTCAGTGTTTCCTCTTTTGGCAGTGTATGGCTATCAAGCGCATGTTCATTATCACCTTAAAAAGAGCCTTGTTATTCATACTCCATCACCAGAATTATCAACAGCTGAAAATATTTTATATATGCTACGTGAAGATAGCCAGTATACCCACCTAGAGGCTCAACTACTTGACTTAGCGTTAGTACTCCACGCAGAGCATGGCGGAGGAAATAACTCTTCATTTACCACCCGTGTTGTGTCCTCGTCGGCTACCGATACCTATTCTGTAATTGCAGCAGCCCTTGGCTCACTTAAAGGTCCACGTCATGGTGGCGCTAATATTAAGGTTGTGCATATGTTTGAAGATATGAAAGAAAAAGTATCTGATTGGAAAGACGATGCGTTGGTTTCGGAATATTTAACTAATATTGTAAATAAAAAAGCCTTTGATAATTCAGGACTTATCTATGGAATGGGTCACGCAGTTTACTCAATTTCAGACCCTAGAGCGGTAATCTTTAAACAATACGTTGAAGAGCTTGCAAAAAGTAAAGGTCTTTACGATGAGTTTATGCTGTACTCCGCAGTAGAAAGATTAGCACCTGAAGTTATTGCAAAAGAAAGAAAAATCTATAAAGGCGTTAGTGCCAATGTGGATTTCTATTCTGGATTTGTTTATAGAATGCTTAATATCCCTCAGGAACTCTATACACCTCTCTTTGCAATATCAAGAATTGTTGGCTGGAGTGCGCATAGAATAGAAGAACTTGTTGGTAACGGTAAAATTATCCGCCCTGCCTATAAGAGCGTTAGTAAAAAGAAAAAATATAAAACCCTAGAAGAAAGAGAATAGTTTTTTGTAAGCATTTAATCTTCTGTTTTTAAAAATACTTTTGATAAATATATTATATAAGCTAAATCAATAGCTATTACTTTTGATAAATATATGATAAAAACTAAATGAATTTTAATTGCTTATAATTAAATGAAAAAACTCATAAACCCATTAAAACACTAAAAAGAATTTTGAAAATTTTTAAAAACACACTTTGCCACACATATTATAAAATTATGTGTGGCAATTTTTTGTAAAAATTAATTAACATAAACAAATGATATCATTTAGAATTGAGATTGATGTATTATTATAAAAATATCTAATTTCATAAAATATAAAAAAATTACAAGTTATCATTAGCTTGAAACTTTGGTTATTATATAGTCAAATGATATCATGATATCATTTAGAGTTAGAAGTTAAATTAAAGCACGCAAAACTCCTTTAATAAAATTACTAAATAGCCTAACAAGTCTTTTAATTTATCAACTAACTTATTTTTACCATAACTATATTACGCACAAATGATATCATGATATCATTTAGGCTGGGAAGTTTATTTAATGTGATTATTTTGGGATAGGGAATAAAAATGTTTGGGTTAGGGAATAAAAATATTTGGGCTAGGGAATAAAAATATTTGAATTATGGAATAAAAATATTTCGATGAGGGTATAAAATATTTTGGAT
>JAVVYT010000168.1:0-2851 GCA_036650995.1 Clostridia bacterium
ATTTTATTTTATTGGCTTTGCTTTGATTTGGTCTGATTTTATTTTATTGGCTTTGCTTTGATTGGGTTTGATTTTATTTGATTTGCTTTTATTTTATTGGCTTTGCTTTGATTTGATTGGATTTTATTTGATTTGCTTTTATTTGATTTGATTTGCTTTGCTTTGCTTTGCTTTGATTTGCTTTGATTTTATTTGGTTTACTTTTAAGTCAAAAAATAAAGTCTATACTTATTTCGAGTATAGACTTTATGGTATTAATTGGGGGGCTTTAAAATGGGGGTTATGTTTAGATATGGCTTGTTTTAATATTGGTTATTGCCAGAGGCCGTTGGGGTAGGTTTTATTGGCGGTGATGGTGGAGATAAAGTCTTCGATTATTTGTTTATCTTCTTTATAGGTGACACCGTACCATTTTGCGGAGGTTTTAAGCACTTTTACGGTGCATTTTTTCTCGTCGATTAGCTCTTGTACTATGCTTGGTAGGAAGTACTCTTTTTTGCCCATATCGTTTTTATTTTTCTCTAAAAACTCTACAAGTCCTCTTTCAATCTCTTTAAAGATATCAGGAGTAAAGCCCCAACAGTTCATTGAAACAAGTCCATCTTCCGGGGTATTTGTCCAAACATCGTCCTCAAAGAACTGAACTACGCCATTATTTCTTTGAATTTGAGTACGTTCTACGACATTTACAAGCTGGTCATTTTCGACTGTACAGATACCACGAGCTACGTGGCCATTTTCGGTAATGGTATTTTTTAGGATATAGCCTGCCATACAGAAGTTATATTTATCGGTAGTTTTTAAAGTTTTAAGAGTTTCTGCAAGTTTTACGAAAGCATCTCTGCCATAAAAATCATCGGCATTGATTACAGCAAAATTTTCAGTTATAACGTCTTTAGCACATAAAACTGCGTGCGCTGTTCCCCAAGGTTTGGTGCGGTCTGGGAAAGAATATCCGTCTGGGATATTGTTTATATTTTGGAATGCGTATCCTACTTTTACTTTTTTAGCGATACGATCACCAATAGTTTCTTTGAACACTTCTAGGTTTTCTTCTTTTATAATAAATACAACATTATCAAAACCTGCAAGAAGAGCATCATAAATCGAGTAGTCAATAATGAATTCTCCGTTACCATTAATAGGGTCAAGCTGTTTTAGTCCACCATATCTGCTACCAAGTCCGGCAGCCATAATAAGTAGTGTCATTTTTAGTTTCCTCTTTTCATTTAATTTTGTATTTTTTTGATAAACCCATTATATCCCAAAAATTTATTAAAATCAACTGTTACACTTGAAAAATTTATAAAAAGATAGTAAAATAATAATATGAATATATAAAATTAGAAAAGGAGCTGTTTTTATGAGTGAAAACGTTGTACTAAAGTCCGTTTTATATGGCAATGACAAAACTACTTTCAATAGACTATCAAAAGCCGATGAGGAGTTTAATAAGATTTTTGGTGTATGTGCTAAACCTTTGCATTTTAGCGCACCCGGACGCACTGAAATTTGTGGCAACCATACCGACCACAATATGGGTAAAGTGCTTGCCGCTGCTGTAAACCTTGATGTGTTGGCTGTTGTGTCCCCTACCTTAGACGGAATTATCAAGCTGAAAAGTGAGGGCTTTAACCCTAACACTGTTGACTCTTCGGACCTTTCTATCCATAAAGATGAAACGTCCCACAGTACCTCTTTAATCCGTGGAATGTGCAAAGCCTTCATTGACAACGGATACAAAGTCGGAGGTTTTAATGCCTACACCACCTCAAACGTTTTAAAAGGCTCAGGACTTTCTTCCTCTGCCGCTTTCGAAGTGCTAGTTGGCACTATTTTAAACCACCTTTACAATGACGGTGCTGTAACCGATGTTGAAATTGCTAAAATGGCGCAGTTCGCTGAAAACGTTTACTTTGGCAAGCCTAGCGGTCTTATGGATCAAATGGCGTCCTCTGTCGGCGGTTTTGTCGCTATCGATTTTAAAGACAACTCTTCTCCTATCATCGAAAAGATTGAGTTTGATTTTGAGAAAAATGGCTACGCCCTTTGCATTACCGATACAAAAGCCGACCACGCAGATTTAACGCACGACTATACAGCTATCAAAGACGAGATGAAAAGCATTGCTAAGTATTTTAACAAGTCTGCTTTAAGAGAAGTTTCAGAAGAGGATTTTTATCAGAACATAGCTAATCTTCGTGCCACTACCTCGGATAGGGCTGTTTTACGTGGTATCCACTTTTTTAACGACAACAATAATGTAGACACCGCTAAGACTGCTCTTTTATCAAATAATATAGATGCGTTTTTAGCCACTATAAACGCCTCAGGAGCCTCTTCTTCTACTCATCTACAAAACATCTACTCCTCGGGAAATCCTACCTCACAGGCAGCGTCAGTGGCACTAGCAATCACCTCACACCTACTCTTGGGACGTGGTGCGTTTAGAATACACGGTGGTGGATTTGGTGGCACGATACAGGCATTTGTTCCAAACGATTTTGCGTTAGAGTATAAAACTAAAATGGAGCAAGTTTTCGGCGAGGGAAGTTGTTACATTCTTAACATTCGTAAATTTGGAGGTGTTTTAATTGAGGATTAATTCGCTACTATCCGAGCTTTCAGACTATTCAGAAAAAACACTATTAGCAATGAAAGAGGACAGAATTTACAACATCAATAGAGCATTAGCGTTTTTAAAACTAGACGATTTTAGCTATGAAGAGTATACACAGCACGAGGATATCAGCTTTTTACTTGAGGATATTTTCATCTACGCACTAGAAAACAAAATCGTAACAGACGGTAGCATTACAAATCAAGACATCTTTACAAGCGAGCTTATAAA
>JAVVYT010000169.1:0-2776 GCA_036650995.1 Clostridia bacterium
ATGGCGCTAACTGCAATAATTACCGGCTTTAAAAAGATGACCGATAAAATGCCGACTACAATTCCAAATAAAAGCGAGTAGATAATATAGTTTAAATTGAATGAAGATAGGATAATACCTAGTATTGTGCCAACCCCAAAGCCATATAAAAATACCCCGACTTTATAAAATTTAACCGCTAGTATAACGAAGATAACCGCTAATATTGCCCCGAAAATGTAGCTGAGTATTGTTATATCATGTAGATCACCAAGCTTTATCCCGGCAAATAACCCTATAAGTCCGCCACTTATCGCTATTATCACTTTAAATAACTTTAACCCGAAAAAACACTGGATAGTAGCATAGATAAAAGCAAAAGACGTTATAATAGCTAGTATCATAGAATAATATTCGTTTGAAGTGTTTAGAACTTCCATAATATTTTGAAGCATAATATCTCCTTCCTACTATACGATAAATTTTTCTAAACTAGATTATACCATATATAAATATGAATATCAACAGTATTTTATCGAAAACATATACTGTGCAAATTGAAGCTATAGACGTGGTTTAAAGATTAATAATTTGTTCATAAGTAATTTTCATAATTAGGTTGACTAATACTCAAAACTATATTATAATGTTTGTACATTTAGAAAATCTCGTTATAAAAAGCGAAAGTAAAAAAAGGAGAACAATTTTAAATGAATGAAGAGATAAAAATGTGGGCAAATATCCTTGAAAACACTCATATCCCAAGGTGGGAAGAGCTTCCAGACATTGACCTTTATCTAGAGCAGATTATAAGATATATGGAAAGTCATATCGGTGGTTTGTTTGAAAATCACGAAAAATCCATTACATCAGCTATGATAAATAACTATGTCAAGCTAAAATTAATCCCGAAACCTATCAAAAAAAAGTATAATAAAACTCATCTGGCGTATCTTATTACTATAACTATTTTAAAGCAGGTACTTCCAATAGCGGAGATTAGATCGGCAATAATTTACCAAAGTAATATAATAGATAGAATAGATGCCTATAACCTTTTTTGTAGTGAACAGGAAAAATCAATCGCTATCTTGCTTGAAAATATCAAGGTCGCAGAGCAAAAAAAAGAGCTTCCAATAGAGGCGATAACCGCTAAAATGGCTACTATGGCTTTTGCTACTAACTTTTTAGCCCGTAAAGCTATCGCTATTGAAAAAAAAGACTGTAAAGAATAATACCCAAAACTATGACTTAAAGCTAGTTAGAAAAATATCTAAAAGTTTAAAAGTCAAAAATGAAAAAGCAAAAAATTTAAATATTATTTAAAAGTCAAAAAATGAAAAAGCAAAATTCAAATATTATTTAAAATCAAATTACTATTACTGTAAAAAAATATTCGTCTAAATGAAAGGGAAACATATATTATGAATAAAGAAAAAATAGCAATCCTAGTTGATTCTTGCACCGATGTACCGAAAGACGTTGTAAAAAAATACGGAATTTACGTAGTACCTCTTAAAATCATTTATAAAGACAAAGTTTACACCGACGGAGTAGACATTTCATCAAAAGAAATCTATAAAAATCTTCATAAAGAAACCCCGTCCACCTCACTTCCATCAGGTGAAGAGATTATGGTTATGCTCCAAAAAATCAAGGATGACGGATATGAAAAAGTGCTTGCAATCACCATTTCAAGCGGACTTTCAGGAACTCATAATTTTATAAAGCTATTAGGCGAAGAGTTTGAAGGTCTAGAATTTTGCACTATCGACACTAAGAGTATCGGTATCGGCGCAGGAATGACCGCAATTTTAGCCGCTACTAATTTAGCCTCAGGTATGAAGTGGGACGAACTTTGCAAAGCCACTTTAGATAGTGTTAAAAAAACGCAGGTTTTCTTTTGCGTTTCAACACTTGAGTATCTTAGAAAAGGCGGAAGAATAGGTCTTGTAGCCTCTTCTATCGGAACTTTATTAACCTTAAAACCAATCATTTCTTGCAATGAGGACGGTATATATTATAATGTAGCAAAAACTATCGGACGTAAAAAAAGCCTACAAAAGGTCGTTGAAATAGCAGAGGAATACGCAAGTCGTGGCATAGAATATAACGTTGCAATAGCTAACGGAAACGCTAGCGAAGAGGCAAAAGAAATCAAGAAAATCCTTAAAAAAAGCCTTACCGGTTGCAAGGGAATATACGAGGGACAAATTAGTCCAGCCCTTGTAGTGCATACAGGTCCGGGACTTGTAGGTGTTGGTATTCAGCTACTAAAATGAAAATATTAATAGATGCAGACGGTTGCCCGGTTGTGGATATAACAGTCGCAGTCGCTAAAAAACATAACCTAGAGTGCATTATCCTATGCGATACGAGCCATATTTTTAATAAAGAGGGAGCAGTTACAAAAACAGTGTCTAAAGGCGCTGATAGCGTAGACTTTGCCCTTGTGAATATGATTTTAAAAGGTGATATTGTAGTAACGCAGGACTATGGCTTAGCGGCTATGTGCCTTGCAAAACAGGCTAAAGTTATAAATCAAAATGGAATGGTGTATGACGATTTTAATATCGAGCCACTCCTACTTTCAAGACATACCGCTAAAAAAATAAGAAAAAGTGGCGGACGTCTAGGCGGTAATAAAAAACGTATCGAGCAAAACGATATAGATTTTGAAAAAGAAATTCTAAAGCTAATATCTCTAAATGACTAAAGCTTTTTGATTTTGAAAAATACTTTTACTAAATGAAATATCATTAATATAAATGCTTTGCTTTACTATATATTGCTCTAA
>JAVVYT010000170.1:0-2725 GCA_036650995.1 Clostridia bacterium
TTTATGTCAAATACCTTTTTCAAGCTTTATTTCTCCTTTTTTATTTTCTACTATCTCTTAAAACCCCACTTGATACTAATTTTCTTTTTTAAAAAAATAAATTTCTAATAACTTTTAACTACTCTTTTTTTCAATAAACTTTTTGCTAGCTATTTTATTCTTTAATAACCTTTTATAATTGCTCTTTTGCAATTTTATTTTTTAATAAACTTTTATTATTATTTTGCTAGTATTTTCTTTATTTCATTGCCTATTGTAATTGCCATTCTGTAAAATCCAAGGTCGTTTGGATGCGTTCCGTCCACTGTACAGCTATCGGCAAATTCGCCCTCAAAAAGCAAAGCGCCATTTAAAAAATATACGTTTTCATCGCCAAGATTTACAGCTTTTTCATAGCTATTTTTTATAATTTCACGTCTTAAAATGGTATCGGAATAAAGCGGTGAATCCCCACGTGAAACCATTAAAATAGGCAAAGCAGGATTTTTCTTTCGGATATTTTCATAAACAGAAAAATGCGTTGCCTTTAAATCTTCGGCAGTTACCGCATTATAATCATAATCTAGTATAAATAACCGCATTTTAATTGTAGCCATATACTCTGAAATGCTCTTTTCGCCCTTGCAACCGCCCGAAAAACCAAGATTTAATATATCGGTATTAAGGTACCTCGACACCATATTAACATAGCCACCGCCAGCACGTGAGGCTACCGCCCCTTGCGTTATCGAAGAGCCATAAAAGACTAGTGGAAGCTCGTCTTTGTAGCTTATCCCTTTTTCTAAAATGCTACCTTTTTTAATGCCAATGTAAAGCGAGGTTAGGTTATTATATAACGGAAAATAAATCGTGTAAAAATTCACTTTGCTATCGTCACAATACGCCACCGACTCGTAACTTTTTAAAATATCCCCGTCCGGAATAAAGCTTTTTTGAAAGGTGCTTTTGTTTTCGGTGTCACAGTATAAATCAAAGCCCGAAGTGCCTTGAAGTGACATATGTGATAGGTGGCATACGTTTGGAAGCTTAGCTTTTATCGCTATGTATGGCGAGTTTGTAGAAAAGCGAACTCTACCGCCTGAGGTGTTGGTGTAGAGGTTTTTAATGCTGTCATTCCCGGTCATTGCAACGTCTTTCGGCAGGCGTGTGAAGTTTTCGCTATCATAAAACCCGTAAATTTTAAAAGGCTCTTTATGTACGTCAATCCATACAACGTCCTCTAAATCGAGATTTGTTTCCACCTTTAAATTAGCATCAATATCCGATATCTTCATTTTTTACATCTTCCTTGTGTTTTTATTAAATTATATCACGTTAAAGATATTTTGCAACCTAATTTTTGATGTTTCCTTGCCTTTTTAAATAATATAATATATAATAAATAAATAAATTAAAACAGAAAAGGATAAAACCATAATGGAAATACTTTCTAAAGATAAATATAACGAATACGAAGCTTTTGCAAGTAGTTTTTGCAATACTAACTTCACACAATCGATAAAATGGATCTCAGTAAAAACCGATTGGAAAAACGAGGTTATCGTTTCACGTGATGAAAAAGGCAAAATAGTCGGAGGTATGCTCCTTTTAATCCGTAAAAAGCCAAACTTTCTGTACGCCCCTCGTGGCCCTCTTTTTGATTATCAAAATAAGGCTGTTTTTCTAGACCTTTTAAATGGCGTTAAAGAAATTGCTAAAAGAGAACATTCCTACCTCTTTAAAATAGACCCATATATATTAGAAGATAACAAAGAGTTTGACGCCCTTTGTCGGAGTAATGGCTTTAAGCTAAACGAAAAAAGCCTTCTTCCCTATCAGGCTCTTCAGCCACGGGTAAATTATATTATTAATATAAAGGATAAAACTATCGATACTGTCTTTGAAAACTTTCACAAAAAATGGCGGTATAACGTCCGTGTAGCACAGAAACATAACGTTACCTGTAAAGAAGTCGGAACTTCTGGACTAGAGGATTTCTATCGACTTTTTTCTGTCACCGCTAAACGTGATGGCTTTATCTGTCGACCAAAAGAGTACTTTAAAAAAATCCTTGAAAGCTTTAATGGTGATGTAAAACTCTACCTCTGTTACTATGAAAACGTTGCTATTTCAGGTGCTATAACCTCTTATTTTGGTAATCGTTGCGTTTATATCTATGGCGCTTCAGATAATAACCACCGAAACGTAATGCCAAACTATTTAATGCAGTACACTATGATAAAAGATGCTATATCTTGCGGCTGCACTGTCTATGACTTTATGGGAATTTCAGGTTACCAAGACGAAAACGATAAGTCCTATGGTGTTTATAAATTTAAAAGCGGTTTTGGCGGTGAAATTGCCCCCTATATCGGCGAGTATGACTATATCTTCTCCCCTGTAAAAAAAGCCATAAACGATACCCTACTCTCCCTCAGAACATTCCTCCTCTCAAAACTTCGTAAAAAATAAATCTTCACTTTTTCACTTTTTTACTTTTTCACTTTTTTACTTTCATTTTCTAAAACACCTTCATTCAAAAGAACTTTCTTCGCCACCTTAGCTATCGTTTTTTTGAAAATATGTTTCTAAAATTTTTTAAATCAAACATCTAAAAGCTTTTTTTGAAAACCCAACTTTCAAAAAGCTTTTATTTTTTTACTTATTTAAAAATCAGCTTTCTTTGAACTTTATTTTTTTCTGCGTCCCCTTAACTCCCCTCATTCAAAAGAACTTGCTTCGTCCC
>JAVVYT010000171.1:0-2698 GCA_036650995.1 Clostridia bacterium
TTATTTCAAGTGAAAATAATGCCTTTTCAAAGCTATTACTTCTATGCTTTTTATACCCTTTAAAATTCTTACTACTTCCAGTTTCACGTAAAAACAATAACTTAAAAATTTCTTACTACTCCTAGTTTCAAGTGAAAATAATGATTTTTCTAAGCTATTACTTCTATGCTTTTTTAAACCTTATAAATCTTACTAGTTCTAGTTTCAAAAAAACAATACCTTTTATAAATATTACTGACTTCTAGTTTTACATAAAAACTATGTCTTTAAAAAAGCTTGCTCTTATAGTTTCTCTTAAAAACAATACCTTAAAAATAGCCTTATTATTTCTATGGCTTTTATTTTACGCCTTTTAAAAAGCTTACTTACTAATAATTTTTCTTAAAATTATACCTTTAAAAAATCTTACTTGTTTCTAATTTTTCATAAAATCTCGCATTTAAAAAAGCGTACTAGTTTATCTTTAAAATTATGCTTTTGAAAGAGCTTGTTCGGCTTTTTTAAGCTCTTCACGAGTTTCGTCGATTGTAGCTGTATATTTATTGAAAAATTCTACGTCCTGTTCGTCTGGTTCACGGCTATCTAAAATGGCAGCAACAAGAGCTGATTGAGAACGAGAGCGTTTTGCCTCGGTTTCCTCTATGACTTTTTTAAGCTCCTTGATTTGGCTTTTGAGTTTCATCTTTTCAAACATAATTTATTCTCCTATTTTTTCTATAATATATTTTCCTTTTATATCTGCTAAATGCTTGTTATAAAAATTATCGTATATCTCCACTTTGGAGAAATTTTGTACCGCCATATAATAACTGTATTCGCTGTAATACTCATTGAAAATCATATAATTTTTTGTTACTGTTTTCATTGCCACAATAAATTTTTCTTGATTTACATATTTTAGATTGTCAATTATAGGTTTTATGTATTTATTATCTATCTCTGCGTTTTCTTTTAAAGTTTTTAAGATTATCTGTGACGTAGCTTCAACATCTTTATCTGTAAAAATGCCACCCTCTTGCACAATTTTGAGGTTTTTTCTAAGGTCTGATTGAAGCTCTTCCGGTGTTATCTTCCCTTTGCCTATTACACATTGATTGGATATTACAAACATATTTGCAAGGTCTTTTACTAGAATATCATCTCTTAAACTATCCGCCGCTTTGTTAGTTTCTTTGTTTACTATCAATTCGTAGCACTTTATAAGTTTGTAAATTTCTTTTTGCGAGGCATAAATTTCTTCATCGTCTAGCTTTAAAATAACTCTATCATTTTCAAAGAATTTTTCGATGCTGTATGCTTTCGCTTTTTGATATAAAATGCAAAACACTACTATAAGACATATTAATAATACCACAAGTGCGCCGTAAATAAAATACTTTTTCTTCATTTTCATTTTTATTTTTCCCATGGCAATTTCTCTATATACCAAAAAGCTGCTAGTCTGTTTGGCTGAACTGTTTCTACTTTAAAGGTTATGTATAACGATGTTCCAGAGTCTACCCCTAAATAACTACCTGTGCCTTTTAAAAAAGGTATCACTTCTTGTGGCTTTGTGCTATCGGTTTTGTTGTCGTATGTATTTAGCTTTCCGTCACCGCTACCATAGTAGTAAAAACATAAATCGTTTCTCTTATTATCATACCATTTATGCTTTTCAGTTGACGTTGTAGTGTTGTAATCGTATGGTATATTATCACCTGGCATAATATCTTCAGTCTTGTCATCAACCCACTGCTCTAATAATCTTACTCTTAAATAACACGGAGATAGCCCTTTTTGCTTTACATCAAAACGAAGATTGCCGACAAAATTTGGAGCCGTTGTATCAAAGGTATTTACCTTTATCTGCCCACCCTTTATATACTCTGTAACCTCAGTTCGAGTGGTACCTTGCATAAAGTAAACATCACCGTTTGTTATGAAATTTGAAACTCCTACATTTTTAACGGTATCGTCTTTTAAAAGCCATGCAAAAACAAAAAGTAAAGTGGCAAGTATTAATATAAGCACTGTCGCTATTATGTATTTTTTTTTGATGTTTTTTAACTCCATAAATCCCACTCCTAACTTTTTTTCATTTTTAAAACAAGCTTTCACTCTATTAATTTAAAATATATCCACCAAAACAATTCCTCTTTATAACATCATCAAAACATTAACTTTTTTTATTTACAAATCCATTTTGTAACTCCCTTAAACTAAGACTTTAATTTATCTTTGTAAATATCCTTAAAACAAACTTTAACTATTATTTAAAAATTACTTTAAATAAACTATCAATTTTTCTTTGTAAATAAATCTTGTAAACCCCTTAAAACTAAGCCTTTAGCTCTCTTTAAAACTCCCTTAACCTTATCTCTAATTATTCTTTTTAACTTTCTTAAAACTAAGCTTTAATTTTTCTTTAAATTCCCTTAATCTAAGCTATAATTTTTCTTTAAATTCCCTTAATCTAAGCTTTAATTTTTCTTTGTAAATAAATCTTGTAAACCCCTTAAAACTAAGCCTTTAGCTCTCTTTAAAACTCCCTTAACCTTATCTCTAATTATTCTTTTTAACTTTCTTAAAACTAAGCTTTAATTTTTCTTTAAATTCCCTTAATCTAAGCTATAATTTTTCTTTAAATTCCCTTAATCTAAGCTTTAATTTTTCTTTGTAAATAAATCTTGTAAACCCCTTAAAACTAAGCCTTTAGCTC
>JAVVYT010000172.1:0-2636 GCA_036650995.1 Clostridia bacterium
ATATAATAATCGACACCGATAGCCCCGCTACAACCTACACCTTCAAAGCCACAAGTGCCGCAGGTGTAGCTAGTGACGAGCAAACGATTATCGTTAAACGAGATACTGTATTTCCAGACGGGGATATAACGTATGGTGAGAACTCTGTACGGCAGTTTCTCAATAAAATCACTTTTGGAATGTTCTTCAATGAAACAGTAGATGTAACTATTTCAGCAAGTGACGTTATGAGTGGCGTGCAGAAGATAGAATATTTTAAATCGGAAACAGTGCTACACCAGGCAGAGATTGAGGCAATTACAAATTGGACGGAAGAAAACAAATTTAATTTAACACCGACCGACAAAGAGAAGTTCATAATTTATGTACGCATTATCGACAACGCAGGGCTTGCAATAGTGTTCGCATCAGACGGAGCAACATTTGATGTCACCGCACCGCTAATCAGTGGCATAGCCGATGGAGAAACTTATTACACAACTCAAAAAGTTACGATAACAGACGATAATATCAAAACTATGACACTAAATGACGTGCCTGTATTATCGGGCGAATTAACACTTAGCGGAAACATAGCAGAAACGTACACCATTTCAGCGATAGACAAAGCAGGCAACGAAACTAAAGTTACAGTAACGATGAAACCAATTGCCACCCTTACAACTTCGATTGATAGCATAAATGAAACTAATGTCACTCTAGATAATAAAGAGGATATTTCATTAGTTAAAATATCAGCAAAAGAGATTGACACAACTAATGCGACCGCAGAGGAAAAAGACATGCTAAACGCTATCATCAAAAAATGTGACGTACTGTTTGAAAAAATCACTGAAACTACCGATGAAATTCAGCGGATAACCAAAGCGGTAGAATCTTATAGTGAAAACAAAGTAAAGTCGACCGATAAGAAAGACCTTACAACGCTAAAAGCAGACATCAAGAAACTAACCGATAGCGATAATCTAACGCAAGAGCAAAAAACCGAGTTAGCAAAACTAGATATCACAGTGGATAGCCTACTCAAAAAAATTGCGGACACCGAGAAAGCTTCAAAACCTAGTTCGTTTGACAAGGTAAAAGAGATTACTTATGAAACCGTAAAACTTCTAGATAAAGACGGACTTAGCAAAGCCAAAGCCGATTTTGAAAAGGCACTCAAAACCTTTGAGAATAACTACACCAAGGCTGAAACGAAAGTCATTGAGGATAAGTTAAAGAAGATAAACGAGGCGTTAAAGACAATCGATAATACGCAAAAAGTACTAGATAAAATAGCAGCACTACCGTCACCAGACGCTGTTACAACAAATGATGCAAATGCTATTCGTGAGGCAAAGAAAGTTTACGATGCACTTAGCGATTATGAAAAAACACTAGTTAATCCGCCAGTGCTAAAAGAGCTTAATAAAGGCTGTACAGCACTTGCAAATCTGCTCTTAAAAGAAGAGAAAGTAGGCATTGAAGTTGTGGCTGTTGGTGAAACAATTCTAGACCCGAACACAGTACTTAGGGTTCTTCCGATAGACCCTACCGAGTCGCAAAAACGTAGTGTTCAGGTTATAGCAAATAATAGCGAGCTTGTGTCACTGTATGACATTTCACTACTGCTAGACGGTGTAAAAATTGAGCCAAATGGCAAAGTGAAAGTAACACTAACGATTACAGATGAGCAGCTTAAAGCATTTAAGAATTTCAAAATTGTGTTTATAGACGAAAACGGAAAATCTAAAGTTTTAGAGAGCCAACTAAATGGCAATAAAATCTCTTTCGAAACAGACGGATTTAGCCACTACGGAATAATAGCCGACCCCATAAAAACAGCGCTCCCACCAACCGCAGATACCCAAAACCCAGCGCTATGGCTTATCCTTCTTCTATCCCTAACCGCCCTCGTCCTTCTAATCACAATTAAATCCCGCAAAAAGCAAAAACACCTAACTAAATAACTATTTCAAAACAATCTATATTCAAAGCAAATACCCAAACTATAAAGCAAACAAACTATAATATTCAAAGCAAGCAACCAAACAAACTATTCAAACCAAACAAACCATTCAAAGCAAAACAAACTATTCAAAACAAATACCCACAAAACTAAAAACCAAAAGGAGTAATGAGAGATGAACAAATTTAAGAGTTTATCAAAGAAAGAAAAGGCGGAATACATAGCGATTATTGCCCTATATCCGCTATTTATGCTGTTTAGCGGTTTAGGCAAAACCATAAAGCTATTTAGTACAAAGAAAAGGCAGATAATAGCGAGCGTGCTTAGTTTTACTATCATTCTTGGTATGATACCGGTAGTATCACAGACCGCATCAGCACAAACAAAAAGCACCACTAAAGCGGAATCGGCATTTAACAAAGCCTATATTCCTTCATATTCTGACGGAACTGTTGATGTCGTTAATTTAACGGACAATACCATTGAAAAAGCAAAGATTAAGGTTGAGTCTATGCCTAACAGTGCCGCTATTTCACCCGATCAGACAAAGGTCATTGTTTCAAGCTACGGCAGCGGCTTGATCTCGATTATTGATACCGCAACCGATACAGAAATCAAAACGATTGATGTTAGCAGCTCTTCTTTAGGTGTTTGCTATAACAGCGACGGAACAAAGGCTTATGTGGCA
>JAVVYT010000173.1:0-2634 GCA_036650995.1 Clostridia bacterium
GATATTTATTTGAAGATTTAAAAAATATTATCTGTGATATTAAAATAAAAATAAAATTATAATAAAATTAAAATTTCAAATGAAAAGATTTATTTAAAAAAATAATAAAAGATAGTTTAAAACATTGCATTTTTGTCCATAGTAATATTAAGGAAGAAATATTTTTAAACTTTTTACTATATTTTAAATATAATTGCAAAAGATACATATAACTAATTAGTGAAAAGCGTTATTAATAAAACCTAATTTTCAAAAGTGAAGGGAATAAAACATATGTTAAAGCAAAATGGTGATAAAACTATTTTAGAAATGATTGATATAGACAAGCAGTTTCAAGGTGTTCACGCTTTAAACAAATGCAAATTTTGCCTAAACGCAGGTGAAGTGCATGCTTTAATGGGCGAAAACGGTGCAGGAAAATCAACACTTATGAAATGTCTTTGCGGAATTTATAAAAAAGACAGTGGTAAAATTATTCTGTTCGGTAAAGAGGTTTGCTTTGATGATATTTCTCAGTCACAAAAAGCCGGTATTAGCATAATTCATCAAGAACTTAATATGATGAATCATTTAACAGTCGCACAAAATATCTATATCGGACGAGAGCCACTTATAAATAATTTGATAATAAATGATAAAGAGATGGAAGCAAACGCTAAAAAATTATTTGAAAAAATAAACGTAAAAATAGACCCATCTGTAAAACTTGGAACCCTAACAGTCGGAAAACAGCAGATGGTAGAGATAGCAAAGGCAATTTCAAGAGATTCAAAACTTTTAATTCTAGATGAGCCAACCGCCGCACTTACCCAAACAGAGGTAGATGAATTATTTAAAATAATGAATGATTTACGGCAAAAAGGAATTGGAATGATATATATTTCTCATAGAATGGACGAGATAAAACAAATTTCAGACAGAGTAACAATAATGCGTGACGGAGAATATATCGATACTTTAATAACTGAAAACACAACTAAAGATGAAATTGTAAAGCTAATGGTAGGTAGAGTTGTTTTTGGAGATAAAAAAAGCCAGAGTAACGTTAAAAAAGACGCAAAAACAGTTTTAGAGGTTAAAAATTTAAAAAAGGGCAATGTAATAAAAGATGTAAATTTCAGTTTAAAAAAAGGGGAGATTTTAGGCTTTTCAGGACTTATGGGATCAGGACGAACAGAGGTTGCCAGAGTAATTTTCGGTGCAGATACAAAAGACAGCGGTGAAATATATATTAATGGCAAAAAGGTAGAAATAAAAACTCCTAAAAAGGCGGTCATAAATGGTGTTTGCTATCTTTCTGAGGATAGAAAAAGATATGGGTTGTTGCTTATTAAATCAGTTTCTGAAAATTCAATTTTAAGTTCACTAGATGAGTATATCAATTTTGGATTTATAAACGATGATAAAATAAGAAAAGTTACTAGCAAAGTAAATAAAATGCTAAAAACTAAAACTCCTAATATGGAACAGCTACTTATAAATCTATCAGGAGGAAATCAGCAGAAAGTGGTTGTGGCTAGATGGCTTATTAAAAATTCTGATATTTTCATCTTTGATGAGCCAACAAGAGGGATAGATATCGGCGCTAAAAGTGAGATGTACGAGCTTATAGAAGAGCTTACAAAGCAAGGAAAATCAGTTATAGTAATTTCTTCAGAGTTATCAGAAATACAAAGACTTTGTGATAGAGTGATAGTAATGTGTGAAGGTAGAATTACAGCAAATTTAGATATTAGTGAAGCCTCGCAAGAAGAAATTATGAAATTTGCGACGTTGAGGGAGGAATAATATGAAGGAATCTTATGGCGAGCCTAAACTTATTATGAGCAGAAGACTTAGAAGACAAGGAGTTCGCATCGGCACTTTTTTTAGAACAAAAGGCAAACAAAACATCATCATAACAGCGGCACTATTCGGGCTTGTATTGATATTTACATTGCTAAACCAAAATTTTATTTCAAGTTATAATATAGTCAGTATGGCACAGTCGTTAGCACCCTATGCAGTGCTTAGTTTAGGTGTTACATTTGTCATCGCAACAGGCGGTATAGACTTATCAATAGGTACAGTGTGCATAGCTAGTGCGGTTATTGCAGGAAAGCTTTATATGGACGGAATGCCTTTGTGGGCGACCATTCCTATTATGATTTTAATCGGTACAATCTTTGGACTTATAAATGGCTTTTTGGTGGCAAAATTAAAACTACCGGCTTTTATAGCAACACTTGGAACGATGATGTTTGCTAGAGGACTTAGTGCAATTATTGTTTCTATTCCAAATATATTTTTCCCGAGTGGTACTCTCTTTAATTCAATATTTTCAAATGCAAATGGTTTCCCCTCAGGGCTTGTATGGGTAGTTGTACTAATGCTTTTATGTATGTATTTAATGTTTAAAAATAAAATAGGTAGATATATATTATCAATTGGTAGTAATGAAGAGGCAACAAGGCTATCAGGCATAAACACCGATAAATATAAAATAATCGCATATACTATAAGTGGTATCTTTGCAGGACTTGCAGCTATTTTTTGGGCAGCATCTTTTGCAACTGTGGCATCAGCTACCGGTAATGGAATGGAGCTTGATGCAATTGCCGGAGTTTATATTGGTGGTACTAGTGCAGCAGGTGG
>JAVVYT010000174.1:0-2475 GCA_036650995.1 Clostridia bacterium
AAGAAATCCTTCCAAATAAAATGCTGTATAACCTAAATTCAATCGAACATTTTAATTTCTGGTTTGATATTAAAACAATGATTAGAACAGTTCTTGCTGTTTGTGGAAAAACTTTTGATGATACTTTAATAGTAGAAAACACTATAAATTCAGAAGAAAATATACTAATAAGAAAGTGAGATATATTAAATGGTTTCAACAAAAGAAAAAGTTAAAATTAGAAAAGTTAATAGTACTGAAAAAATAATTATAAATGAAATCGTTGAAATCCATTTGCAAACATTTCAAGGCTTCTTCCTCACTTTTTTAGGACGTGGTTTTTTGCGTCAACTTTATAAAGGATATACAACTTATGAAAAATCAGCCTTGCTCGTAGCATTAAATGACGAAAATAATGCTGTTGGCTTTTTAGCGTATTCAGAAAACATAAGTGGCTTTTATAAATATTTAATTAAAACAAAGTTAATTCAGTTTGCATGGTATAGCCTGTGCGCTTTCTTTAGAAAACCATCCGCTATTATAAGATTATTAAAAGCATTTTCAAAACCTGGCGAAACCGAAAGAAAAGAAGATTATATAGAGCTTGCATCTATCGGAGTTAGTCCCAAAATTAAAGCTAATGGTGTTGGTAGTGCTTTAATTGATGAACTTAAAACGGCAGTCGACTTTAAAAAGTTTAAATATATTTGTTTGGAAACAGACGCTGAAGATAACAAAAGTGCAAATAATTTTTATCTAAAAAATGGTTTTATATTGTTTAGGTCGTTTGTAACATCTGAAAATAGAAAAATGAATGAATATAGATATACAAATATGGTGAAGAGCTTATGAATATTCTATTTCTTACCGGATATTTCTATCCTGAAAAATACTCGAGTAGTGCCATATTTAGTGATTTGTTAGAGGAACTATCGAAGAATAATAAAGTAGATATAATAACCCCTCAGCCAACTAGGGGCGTTTCGGAAAACGACTATATAAATTATAAAATTAATGAAACTATAAATGGAATAACTGTTCATAGATTTCCAATGCAAAAGGAAAGCGATAGCACAATTAAACGCTTTATTCGCTATTTTAAGTGTAACCACTATTATAAAAAACTAGCTAAACAAATCGATAAATTCGACTGCGTTTTTACCGCTAGTACCCCTCCAATAATAGCTTTGGCAGCAGTTAAAATCGCAAAAAAAGCTAAAGTCCCATTCATATATAATCTTCAAGATATTTTTCCTGATTCTCTTGTAAATGCAGGAATGACAGCTAATGGCTCACTCCTTTTTAAAATAGGTAGAAAAATCGAAAACTATACCTATAAAAACGCAGATAAAATAATCGTGATTAGCGAGTCGTTCAAAGAAAATATTATGAAAAAAGGCGTTCCTGAAAACAAAATAGAAGTTGTCTATAACTGGATCGATGAAAAAAAAGTCGTACCAATAAAAAGAGAAGATAATAAACTGTTTGATACTTTTAACCTTGATAGAAATAAGTTTTATGTTACATACGCAGGGAATTTAGGCAATTCGCAAAATATTGAAATCATCCTTAAAGCCGCAAAGAAGCTAAGAGAAAATACCAATATAAACTTTGTAATCTTTGGTGACGGCTCTCAAAAACAAAACGTTGTTAGTGTTATAAAAAATGAAAAACTAGAGAATGTAAAACTTCTTCCAATGCAAAGCTATGACCTTGTATCAGAGGTTTATAGTTTGGGAAATGCATCAATCATAACCTGTAAAAAAGGTGCTGGAAATGGCGCTTTCCCAAGTAAAACCCTTAGCATTATGTCAACCAAAACAGCAGTGTTAACCTCGTTTGATTTAGATAGCGAACTTACCGAAAAAATAAATAAAGCAAATTGTGGCATCTGCTGTGATTCAGACGATATAAACGCATTGGTAAACGCCATATTAGAACTTTACAATAACCCCACCACCTGTAATACCCTAGCCCAAAACGGACTAACCCTAGTCCAAACCACCTTCTCAAAAGACATATGCCTTAAAAAATTCATAGATGTGATAAGTAGTATAAACACCACCCCCTAAACCACCCGAAACCAAAAGATTTTATTAAAAGATTATACAAAATACAAAAGAACAAGGAGATGATTAAATGAAAGTTTTGCAGATAAATTCTGTTTGCGGGATCGGAAGTACAGGCCGTATTGCAACAGATTTGTACCATATTTTAAAAGAGCAAGATAATGAATGTAAAATTGCATATGGCAGAGATGTTGCTAAAAATATTCCGGCACAAGATACAATTAAAATTGGAACTAATCTTGATATAAATGTGCATGCTTTAATGACTAGAGTTACCGACAAAACCGGATTTTATTCAAAAAAATCCACGTTAAAACTGATAGAACAGATAAAAGAGTATAACCCTGATGTTATTCATTTACATAATATTCACGGCTATTATATAAATATAGACCTTCTTTTTAATTATCTTGCTAAGTTAAACAAA
>JAVVYT010000175.1:0-2443 GCA_036650995.1 Clostridia bacterium
CAAAAAACTTTCTGCTTTTAATTTGAAAGTTAGTACGATCCTCGTTTAACGATTTTCCTGCCCATACTTTTTGAAAATCAGGCTTGTTTTCAAGGGTATCATATATATTTATAGAGTTTGGAAAGGTGTAGTCTTTATACATATCAAAAAATTCTTTAGGGCAGATTGCCGGATCGTGTGGCTCGTCAAAAGATAGCGATAGGAAAAAATCTTCGCTACTATGTTTTTCTAAAAAATCAATCGCTTTTGTAGCACATTTATAGCCATATGTAAACTCCGCACCAAAATTATGGTCTAGCATATTATTTGAGTTTCTCGATAAGGCTCTGTCCTCCGGTGATAGCTCGTCTAGGTAGTTTTTCATATCATACCAATAGTCGCTGTCCCACCCGTCTGGAGCTTTTCCAAGTCCAAAATAATCTCCGCCGTCTAGGTGCCATTTGCCGATAAACGCTGTGTGAATTCCCTCGTCTTGTAGTCGTCTGCCAATGGTGCGTGTCGTGCTTGATATGCCAACACAGTTTGTAAAACAACCGCTTGAATGTGGATACATCCCGGTGAAAATTCCGGCTCTGGCAGGCTGGCAAACAGGCTGGGTTGTGTAGGCTTTGTCGAAACGAATTCCCTCTTTTGCTATGCTGTCGATAAACGGTGTTGAAAGTCCGTTGTCTTTATAACAGCTAACCATATCGTGCCTTTGCGAATCGGTCATTATTAATATTACTTTCCTATTTTGTTTCATTTTTTCCCCTCACAAACTCTTAGTTTACAGCAAATTTTAAAGCTAGTATAAAATATTTTTTACTCATTTATTTTGAGTGCGGTTTTTAATAAATCGTCTTTTTCGTTTGGTATTTCGTCGTCTATAACTCCCTCTAGTAGAAGTTTTAAAGTCTTGCCGATTTTATCTCCCCTTGTAATTCCTATGTTAATTAAATCTTTTCCATTAACCTTTAAATCGCAAAGGTTAAAACAACTGCCTTCTGCAATTATCTCTTCTGCCATTTCTTTTATCTCTTCATAAAATTTTATCCTTAAAAAACAGCTCTCATTTTTGGCTAAATCATCGGCTTTTTTTACAAGCAATAGCTCCATAAATACCTCTTTTGATAATTTGTTTAGCCATTTTTTGATAAACCGCTTGTTCTTCATTAGCTTTAAATCGTGGTATTTAATCAAAATGCAAACTCTGTCTAACGTGAATTTATCAACCTTGAGTCGCCTTAAAATATCCCTTGCCATCTGCTCGCTAATTTCTGAATGTCCGTAAAAATGCCCGATACCTTTTTCGTCTTCGGTGTATGTTTTCGCTTTCCCTAAATCGTGAAAAAGCATTGCTATCTTTAAATATAGTACGTTTTCTATACAGCTAACCGCCACCGCTGTGTGTGTTAAAGCATCGTATATATGATATGGATTGTTTTGGCTAAGTCCTTTTAAAGGCAAAAGTTCTGGAATTATAACGCCGATAATATCAATGTACTTTAACAGCACATTTTTTATGTCCTCACCGCAAAGCATTTTAGATAGCTCTACGTAAAGCCTTTCTACCGAAACATTTAATAATAACTCTTTGTTTTTTTGCATAGCCTTGTGCGTTTGCTCTTCAATCTCAAACGATAAAACACTGGCAAATCTAACCGCCCTAAAAATACGAAGTGCGTCCTCTTTAAATCTTTCAAAAGCGTCCCCCACACACCGTATGGTTTTTTCGCTTATGTCTTTTTCTCCGTTGTAAAAATCTATAATTCCGTCTTTCTCGTTGTAGGCTATCGCATTCATTGTAAAATCTCGTCTTGCTAAATCCTCTTTTAAACTAAGGGTGAAATTAATAAAATCAGGGTGCCTGTTATCTGAATACTTCCCGTCTACTCTGTACGTTGTAATCTCAATGTGAAAAGACTCAATAACAACAGTAACAGTTCCATGCTTTATCCCGGTTTCTATTACCTTGTACTCACTAAAAATTTTAACGATCTCTGGCGGTATGGCATTCGTTGTAATGTCAATGTCCGTAGGCTCTTTTTGCAAAATAAAATCCCTAAGAGCACCGCCTACAACATACCCGTCATACCCGCTTACCCTTAACATCTCTATCGCCTTCTTAACCTGCGCCTGCAAAATAATCTTCCTCAATTCAATATCACCTTCTTAACTTGAGCCTCTAAAACAATCTTCCTCAATTCAATATCACCTTTTCAATCTGAGCCTGCAAAATAATCTTCCTCAATTCAATATCGCCTTCTCAATCTGAGTCTCTAAAACAATCTTCTTCAATTCAATATCGCCTTTTCAATCTGAGCCTCTAAAACAATCTTCCTCAATTCAATATCGCCTTTTTTATTTCATTATACCAAACCCCCCACCAAAAATCAATCCATTTCCCCTCTAAGAAGTTTGGTTTTTTTCTTAGCTAAAGTCACTTTTTAAACATATCTAAAAA
>JAVVYT010000176.1:0-2428 GCA_036650995.1 Clostridia bacterium
TAGTGCCATTAATTTGATAGTTGACTTTAAAAATTCTACGTTAGAATTTAGCGGTCTTACTATGCCTATTTCGGTAACAAACTCTTGTAGTGTTTCACTATGCAACTTTAAAGTTGATTACATAAATCCTTTTTCAGCCGAATGTACAGTAATAAGCACCGGCGAAGATTTTTTTGACTTCAGAATAAATCAAGATTTATTTCCATCTTTTGCGGAAAATGGAATTTTATATTTTAAAAACCACGGTGACAATATTCCTTTATCTGATTGCGGTCACTGCGAATTTGAATACAACACAAATAAAATTGCACTAAATGGAGGAGATAAGATATCACAGCAAAAAGTTTTACAGTTAAGCTCTGATACCTTTAGAATGTTTATCTCTAAAGAGTCTATCCCCTCAATTAACAACATAATTGTTTTACGATACTCACCTCGTACACACAGCGGATTATTTGCCGAATGTTGCAAAGACTTAGTTTTTAGTAATATAACTTTTTACAGTGCGCCAGGGCTTGGTATTTCAATGCAGTTTACCGAAAATATGACTTTTACAAACGTCAATTTTATTCCAAACAAAAACCGCAATATTTCTATTATATCAGGGCATGACGACGGAATTCAGCTTTCAAACACAAGCGGAGAGATAATAGTCGAAAATTGCAGCTTTCACGGGCTTATGGACGACCCTATTAACGTGCATGGCACCTGCACCTCATTAACTGAAATAATCGACTGTACCACCTTAAAAGGGCGATATATGCATCATCAGGCTAAAGGCTTTTTATACTGGGCAAAAGAGAACGATATCATTTCTTTTATTGACAACCGCACGATGACAACTATCGCTACCTCTACTGTATTATCATATGAGCTTATAAACGAGGCCGAGTTTATCATCAAAACAAAAGAGAAGATAAGTGAAGATATAAAGCCGACCTTTGCTATTGAAAACCTCACAAATACCCCATCATTTACCTGCCGAAACAACGTTTTTGGCTCCTGCCGAGCTAGAGGACTTTTAATTTCTACTCCAAAAGAGGTTAAAATTTTAGATAATATTTTTGATTCATCAGGAACTGCTATTTTAGTTGCCGGGGATTCAAACAATTGGTACGAATCAGGGGCGTGCCATAATGTTTTAATAAAAAATAACATCTTTACAGATGCTTGTCTTTCGTCATTATATCAATTTTGCAACGGAATAATAAGCATCTATCCCGAAGTGCCAAATCCCGATTTAGCACTTCCATATCACGATAATATCACGATAGAGGATAATAAATTCTACGCAAGCGACTATCCTGTTTTATTTGCTAAAAACACAAACAACCTAACTTTTAGCAACAATTCTATCTACCGTAGCTATCGTCACGCTCCGTTTCATTCAATAAAATCCACAATTACTCTGGATTTTTGCAGTAACGTAAAAATCACCAATACAAAATATATCGGTGATTGTTTGGGTAAAAATATTTCATTTTCTAATATGTCTTTCTCTGACATTACACTTTTAAAAGACGAAACTTTGTTTGAAGATTAGATTATCTTATTAAAAAAACAGCTTTTTTTCCCGGTATGGCAAGCAACACCTATCTGTTTTACTGTAATTAATAGCGTATCAAAATCGCAATCCGCAGTAATGGTTTTTACCTTTTGAAAATGACCTGACGTTTCGCCTTTATGCCACAAAGATTTTCTTGATCTACTGAAAAACCACGTTTCTTTAGTTTCTATTGTTTTTGCAAGGCTTTCTTTATTCATATACGCTAGCATCAGAATTTCACCTGTTATATCCTCTTGAATAATAGCAGGGATTAGCTCAGATTTTTCAAAAAACTTATCTAAATTCATTTTATAAACTCCTATTTTAATTAGTATTAAACGTATCTTTTCTCGTTCATTTGCTTTTTAAAATTTGCATAGCATTTTAAATATTGCTACTCTTTATTTTAACGCACATTAATATTTTGACTTTTAAGATACTCTTTTACCTCGCCTATCGTTAGCTCACCATAGTGAAATAGCGAGGCTGCAAGTGCGGCATCACAGTTTGTCTTTTTAAAAACCTCTGCAAAATCTGAAAGCTTTCCACAACCGCCAGAGGCTATAACCGGGATATTTACAGCATCACAGATTTTTTTTGTAATCTCTAAATCAAAACCGTCTTTTGTTCCATCGGCGTCCATTGATGTAAGTAGTATCTCCCCTGCTCCAAGTTTTGCACCATTAACTGCCCACTCCACAGCATCAATTCCAGTATCTATTCTACCACCGTTTATGAAAACGTTATAGTTTCCTAGCGGTGTTTTTTTTGCGTCTATCGCTAGCACCACGCATTGACTGCCAAACTTATCGGCAGCACGTGAGATAATAGATTTATCTTTTATAGCAATTGAGTTTACCGATATTTTATCAGCACCACTTC
>JAVVYT010000177.1:0-2361 GCA_036650995.1 Clostridia bacterium
TTCTGAAAATCACAATGCAAAAGTAGCAGGTGCTGATTGTTGTTCTGAAAAGCACAATGAAAAGGTGGTTGACACTGATTGTCACTGTGATGATAATAACAAACATTCTTGTTGCACTACACATAATCACGATGATAAATGTAGCTGTGACACCAAAGAAAGCACAAAAAGCAGTGCATCTAATGCTACTCATAGCTGTTGTACAGACAAGAATAATAGTACCGACAGTTGTGGCTGTGGTAGTTCAAAAGGTGGCGATTGTTGTGGCAAAAATGACAAGAGCATTAGTATCAAAACGCAAATCGTCCTATTAATAATTAGTTTTATCTCGCTTGTTATAAGCTTTATAAACCCTGCTAAGATATTTAATCTTGACATATTAATGTATTTTGACGTAGCGTGGGTTTCGGTGATTTTATGTGGATACCCTATTTTTGTATCTGCATTTAAAAATCTATTTGTAAACAAAAAAATAACCTCAAGCCTTTTAATATCTGTTGCTATAACGGCATCAATTGCACTGGAAGCCTTCACTTTATTTAATATGGCAAAAGGGATGAGCCACGGTGAAAGCTATATTTTTGCAGCGGGAGAAATTGCCTTTCTAATGGCAATAGGCGGACTTATTGAGGACTACACTGTTCGAAAATCCCGTGCAGGAATTGAAAAGCTAATCAATTTAGCACCTGTTGTTGCAAATGTTTTACGTGATGGCGAGTTTGTTTTGGTAAATGTTTCTGATGTTAAAATTGGTGATATTGTTCTAGTAAAACCTGACGATGTAATATCAGTTGATGGTGAGATTATAAAAGGGCAAACCGCTGTTGACCAATCTAATATGACCGGCGAGGCTATTCCTGTTGATAAAACCGTTGGTGATGGCGTTTTTGCTGGCACATACAATAAAAATGGCGTAATTGAGATTAGAGTTACGACTTTATCAAATGATATGGCAATTACAAAGCTAATTAATCTTACAACCGAGGCAGAGGGCAAAAAAGCTCCGATTTCTAGAATAGCTGATAAATTTGCCTCTTTAATTGTCCCCCTTGCAATTTCTCTTTCAGTTATCGTAGCCATTGTAGCCTATATGTTTTTAAACGTTGATTTAATAACCGCTATCATCAGAGGCGTTACAATTCTTGTTGTCTTTTGCCCTTGCTCTTTAGCACTTGCCACTCCGACAGCTATTGCCGCAGGTCTTGGTAATGCTTCATTTAAAGGTGTTTTGATAAAATCAGGACAAGCACTTGAAATAATGTCTAAAGTAAACACTGTGGCTTTTGACAAAACAGGTACACTAACCACCGGCGAGATTTTAGTTACCGATGTAATTACAAATAATATTACTCGTGACGAGCTTTTAAAACTCACCGCCTCCGCTGAAATGTACTCGACCCATCCTATTGCAAAGGCTATATTATCCTGTGCTAACAGCGAAACGTTAATAACTCCTACAAATACCAATTCGCTTACTGGTGTTGGAATATCCGCAACTGTTGGCAATGACGAAATCTTAGTAGCTCAGCTTTCGTATCTCGAAAAAGGCACATATGATAAAGCACTTCTTCAAAAAGCAGATGTACTACTAGATAGCGGAAAAACAGTAATTGTTGTGCTACAAAACAAGGAGATTATAGGGTTTATTGCACTTTCCGATATGATAAGGGACAACTCTTCTTCAACAGTAATGGCACTTTCAAGTATGAATATAAATTCCGTTATGCTAACAGGTGACAATGAATCAACCGCAAACTCCATTGCAAAAAAATCCGGTATAAAAACTGTTTATCATTCACTATTACCTGAGGGCAAAGTTTCTGCTATTGAAGCTATTCGTAAAACCAATACTGTTTGTATGGTAGGTGACGGTGTAAACGATGCTCCCGCTCTTGTTACAGCTGATACTTCCATTGCAATGGGCGCACTTGGCAGTGATATTGCTATTGAATCAGCGGATATTGCGTTAATGAGTAGCGACATTTCTAAAATACCATATATAATCAACCTTTCTAAACGAGTTATGAACACAATAAGAGGAAACATCGGGCTTTCTATGACTATAAACGTTATCGCAGTTATTGTCAGCACATTAGGGCTCTTAACCCCTGTTACCGGTGCTTTAGTGCATAACCTTTCCTCGATAATCGTAGTATGTAATTCGGCACTCATCTTAACTAAGAAAAAATAGCAATTTAATACAGTTCGCATTTTCAAGAAATAATAATTTCTTTGAAACAACTATTTCTTAGAAATAACAATTTCTTAGAAATAACAATTTATTAGAAATGAAGTTTCTTGGAAACAACAATTTTTGGATTTGAAAAATTCCTAGAAATAGCAATTTCCTAGAAATAAAAA
>JAVVYT010000178.1:0-2321 GCA_036650995.1 Clostridia bacterium
GCCTTTTGTATTATGAGAATTTTTGAGGTGATAGTGTCGATAGCATCAATTATATAATCAAATTTACTAAAATCAATGGTGTCAATATTATCACTCGTTACGAATATTTTTTTAGTTGTTACATTACAATCAGGATTTATATCTAAAATTCTATCCCGCATTACATCAACTTTTGCCTTGCCGATAGTGCTGTGAAGAGCTATTATTTGTCGGTTTATGTTAGATTTTGAAACGATATCATTATCAATAAGACAAAGGTTACAAACGCCGGCACGAGCCAAGCCTTCAGCAGAAAAAGAGCCAACACCGCCGATACCTATTATAAGGACATTTGCGTTTTGTAGCTTTTCTATATTTTCTTTGCCAACTAAAAGTTCTGTGCGAGAAAAAAGTTCGTTCATATATTTTTATCCTTTGCTTTTTTATATATTTTAAATTATTTTTAAGGTTTTGTCAATTTTATTAAAGTTTCACCATATAATTAATAATACTAAAAATATGGAGGTAATGAAAATGGCAGTAGGAGAATTTGACGAGTTAATAAAAAAATATAGTAAAAAGATGCTAGAGCTACAAAAAAACGCACAAAGAGCGACAGCACCTAAACCATTACAAGAGAAGATAAACGAGCAGGAGCCTATAAAGGCAGAAAAAAGGCAAGAGGAAAAAAAGATAGACAAAAGGGATATTTTAACTGATAGTTTAGGGCGAAAAATTCCAAACGATACAAACTCACAAACGGTATCAAATGAGGGACCTACATTAATGCAGGATATTCATTTTATTGATAAAATGGCACATTTTGACCGAGAGAGGATACCTGAGCGAGTAGTGCATGCTAAGGGGGCAGGGGCGTTTGGTGAGTTTGTTTGTTACGATAATATGGAGAGTATAACTTCTGCTGATTTTTTAAATGAGGCTAATAAGAAAACTCCTGTTTTTGTGCGATTTTCAACAGTTATAGGGTCTAAAGGGTCGGCAGATACAGTGCGAGATCCCAGAGGATTTGCGGTTAAATTTTACACTAATGACGGAATTTATGATATTACCGGAAACGACTTACCAGTATTTTTCATAAGAGATGCAATTAAATTCCCCGATATTATCCATTCACTAAAACCAGATCCTGTTACAAACCTACAAAATCCTGAGCGGTTTTGGGATTTTATATCGTTAACACCGGAATCTACGCATATGATAACGTGGCTTTATTCGGATAGAGGGACTATTAAAAGTTATCGAAACGTTGACGGTTTTGGAGTGAATACCTATGTTTGGGTGAATAAAAATAATGAGCGAAAGTACATAAAATACCATTTTAAAACACAGCAGGGGATAAAGACAATCGATAGACATGAGGCTACCGAGCTTGCCGGTGTTAATCCAAACATAGCGGTAGAAGATTTATATGCGGCAATAGAGAGTAAAAACTATCCACAATATGAGCTTTGCGTTCAGGTGATGGATAAAAACGATGCGGCAGATTTAACCTTTGACCCGTTAGATGATACTAAAATTTGGCCAGAGGAGAGCTATCCACTTATTAAAGTCGGAATGCTTACGTTAAATAAAAATCCCGATAACTTCTTTGCACAGGTGGAACAGTCGGCTTTTTGCCCGGGTAATCTTGTAAATGGCGTTGAGCTTTCTTTTGATAAAATGCTACAAGGCAGAAGTTTTTCATACCTTGATGCACAGCGGTATCGCCTTGGCACAAACTTTGCACAGCTACCGATAAATAGACCAACAGTGAACGTTAATAATAATCAAAGAGATGGAGCGATGGATTTTATGATAAATAGTCAGTCAATAAACTACTCACCAAACAGCTTAAATGCAAACGTTCCTGTTCCAATGGTGAGCGAGGAACATATAGGACCATTTGTAGAGGGAAATATTGTCCGTGCGCCGATTGATAAAACAGATGATTTTGAGCAGGCAGGTGAGCATTATCTGTCACTTTCTAAAGAGGAGCAAAATGCCCTTGCCGACAATATTGCAATTGAGCTTTTTAGGGTGAAACCTGATATTAAAGAGCGGGTGCTTTCAAATTTTAGAAAGGCAAATGTAAGCTTTTTTGAAAATGTAATTCATTATATGAAGATGTATATTGAGCGAATTTAGTGGCTTAAAACTATTATAAAGTAGGGTTTTAAAATTATAGATAAAAGGCAAAACCCTTTTTTAAAAAAAGAGTAAAGAAGAGAAAAAAGGTAAAAAACAGTTTTTTAAGATAGCATTTATTTAAGATAAGAATTTTACGCTTTAAAAAAAGAGATGATAGTATTTTTAGGTACTATCATCTTTTGTCTGCAATAAGG
>JAVVYT010000179.1:0-2297 GCA_036650995.1 Clostridia bacterium
CATTATAATTGCCCTGTTGTGGCATACTACCCTGAAGTTTTAAAAGCAAATGTAGATAAGCTTTCAAGTGTAAACTTTATCTATGACTATATAGGAATCCACCGCAAAGGCGACTTCACCCTTAAAATATACGATATCCTCTCAAAACACTTTGACGGAATAAAAAGAGCGGAAATCAAGGTGGCAACCGATAAAGCGTATGCCGAAATCGAACGTTATCGAAAACTAGTGCTAGCTAAGGGTAAAAATATCCTTAATAAGGCAAATGAAATCGGCGTTCCAATAATCGTTTTAGCCGGTCGTCCGTACCATATCGATTCAGAGGTAAATCACGGTATTGATAAATTAATTTGTAGCTTTGATGCCGCTGTTTTGTCTGAAGATAGTGTCCCTTTCATAAACGAAAAGCTGTCGGTATCGGTGCTTAATCAGTGGACGTACCACTCAAGACTTTATAACGCCGCTAAGTATGTGAAAGATAAAGATAATATGAATATAGTCCAGCTAGTTTCCTTTGGCTGTGGAGTAGACGCTATCACAACCGATGAAATGCGTAAAATCCTAGAGGAAAATGGCAAGATTTATACGCAGATTAAAATTGACGAGATTACAAACCTTGGCGCTGTTAAAATCCGCCTCAGAAGCCTTTTCGCAACATTGTAATTTGTTTTAAAAAAATAACCATTTTCTGAAACTTATAATTTGTTTTAAAAGCTAAACTTCTAAATATTTTTTGAAACTTATAATTTGTTTTAAAAGCTAACACACTAAATATTTTGAAACTCTTAATTTGTTTTAAAAGCTAACTTCTAAATATTTTTTGAAATCTTGTATTTGTTTTAAAAAAGCTAAACTTCTAAATTTTATTAAAACCTAAAGGCTATTATAAAGGATTAATTTGTATCTACGCTCACAAGAAGTGAGATGAAAGGATTTTTAATATGGAAAAAGTAGAATTTACAAAAGAAATGATAAAAGACTACACGATACTGCTCCCTAATATGCTCCCGACGCATTTTGAGCTTATCCGCAACATCATCAAAAGCGAGGGTTATAACGTAGCACTTCTAAATAATAGTAGTGAAAACATACCAAGGGAGGGTCTTAAATACGTCCATAACGACACCTGTTATCCTGCACTGCTTGTTATCGGTCAGATGATAGATGCGCTTAAAAGTGGCGATTATGACGTCCATAAAGTGGCACTTATGATAACGCAAACAGGCGGAGGGTGTAGAGCCTCAAACTATATCCACCTTCTAAGAAAAGCGTTAGAAACAGCGGGTTATGGCTTTATCCCAGTAGTATCGCTAAACATTTCAGGGCTTGAAAAAACAGGCGGATTTAGCCTTAGTCTGTCAATGCTGCAACGAATGTTGACCTCTGTCGTGTATGGTGATATGCTAATGCTTTTAAAAAATCAACTACTCCCATATGAGGTGCATAAAGGCGAAACCATTGCCCTTGAAAATAAATTCATAACTGAACTTTCAAAAGAGCTACGAGAGCATAAATTCCACTCAAATGGCAGAATTAAGAAAAACCTCACCAAAATAGTAGAGGAATTTAGCAAGATAGAGATTAAAAAAACCAATAAAACCAAAGTCGGCATAGTCGGTGAAATCTATATCAAATACGCAAGCCTTGGAAATAACCACCTAGAGGAGTTTTTGCAATCCCAAAACTGTGAAATCTTCGTGCCGGGACTATTTTCATTCATACTATTCAAGCTAGATAACCGCACCGAGGACATCAAGCTTTACGGTGGCAACATCTTCAAGAAAATAGGTGTAGACGCTGTAATGAAATACCTCCAAACGATCGAAAAAATGCTAATATCAATCGCCGGCAAAGACGGTAAATTCATCACCTCCAGTACCTATTCCCACCTAAAAACCCTAGTAAACGGAGTAATCGGCTATGGAAATAAAATGGGCGAAGGTTGGCTTTTAACCGCAGAAATGCTAGAACTTATCGACCTTGGCTATGAAAACATCGTCTGCGCACAACCTTTCGGCTGTCTACCCAACCATATAGTCGGTAGAGGTATGCTCAAAAAAATAAAATCCATCCGTGAAAACGCCAATATAGTCCCCATAGACTACGACCCCAGCGCCACTAAAGTAAACCAAGAAAACCGCATAAAACTAATGCTAGCCATGGCCACAACGCAAAAATAAATTTTGCTATAAGAGAACGAACACTTTGTGTTCCTTCTCCAACAAGGTATGATTAAATAAATTTTGCTATAAGAGAACGAACTTCTTTCGTTCTCCACTAAGGTATGATTAAAAAAA
>JAVVYT010000180.1:0-2294 GCA_036650995.1 Clostridia bacterium
AAAACAATAAAAACTCAAGTTATAAATTTGACGAAAAAAACTCAAGTTATAAATTTGAAACAATAAAAACTCAAGTTATAAATTTGAAAAACACACAAGTTATAAATTTGAAAAAATAAACTCAAGTTATAAATTCAAAAAAACAAAAGCATAAGTTATAAACATTAAAAAAGAAAAACACTAGTTATATATTTGAAAGGCAAGACGAAAAAAATGCAAAAGATAATAGATTTTCACACTCACGTATTCCCCGATAAAATAGCACAGAAAGCGGTTTATTCGATATCGGACTTTTACTCGTTCCCAAGAGAAAGAGCCTTTAAAGGCAATATAGAGGAATTAGTTTCGCTTGCTAAAAGTGCAGGAGTTGATTACGTTGTAACCTGTTCAACAGCGACTACAAAAAAGCAGGTAGAGAGTATAAACACCTGGATAGCTACTTTAAAATCCGATACAGTATTCCCACTAGGAACACTTCACCCAGAGTACTCCGATATAGAGGGAGAAGTTGAGCGAATAATTGCCTTAGGGCTTTATGGAATAAAGCTTCACCCCGATTTTCAAGAGTTTAATATCGATGATGAAAAAGCCGAAAACATCTACAAAATAGTAGGGGATAGACTTCCCATTTTAATACACACAGGGGACACTAACCTTGATTATTCTGCCCCAAAAAAGCTAGCTAAAATGGCGGATAAATACCCAAATGTTCGGTTTATAGCACCGCATTTAGGTGGATATAGTAGGTGGGACGAGGTTACTAAGTATCTTATAGATAAAAACGTGTGGTTTGATACTTCTAGTGCATTAGAGTTTATGGAGCCTGAAAGGGCGACTGAAATCATCTTAAAACACGGCTGTGACAAGGTTTTTTTCGGAACAGATTATCCCCTTTGTTCACAAGCGGACGCACTTTTAAGGTTTAATAAGTTAGCATTGACAGAAAGTCAAAAAAATGATATTCTATTTAATAATGTAAATAGTTTTTTAAATCTTAATATAAAGTAATTTAAGGAGCAACAATGGAAAGACAAGATAAGTTTAACTACTACCTCGATATTGCAGAAACCGTTCTTAGCCGTAGCACCTGCCTTAGACGTAGCTTTGGAGCGATTATTGTAAAAGACGATATCATAGTGTCAACAGGATATAATGGCGCCCCTCGTGGACGTAAAAACTGTAATGACCTTGGCTTTTGTATCCGTGAAAAGCTTGCTATCCCTAGAGGTGAGCGGTATGAGCTTTGTCGTAGCGTGCATGCAGAGGCTAATGCAATAATTGCTGCCCCTCGTGTTCAGATGTTAGGCGCTGATTTATATCTAGCTTGTAAAGATAGTGTTACTGGTGAAATTATGTCCGGAACTTCTTCTTGCTCTATGTGCAAAAGGCTTGTAATAAATGCAGGGATAACCCGTGTTATCGTTCGTGAAACAGCTAGTGAATATACTATCTATAACGTTTTAGACTGGATAGAAAATGACGAGTCGGTGTCCGGTAGCTTTGGCTATTAATCTTTAGATAAATTTTAATAAAAAGGCTAATATTTAAAACGAAAAAAAATATAAGCTTTTAAAATATAACGCAAAATCTTGCGTTTGTCAGTCGCAATCACCTGACATTAATCAAAACAAGAAAGGGAATTTACTAATATTTATGAAAACAACAAAAACCATTACAACAGCCGCTCTCATTGCAGCGGTATACGCAGTACTTACAATAATAATAGCACCATTATCATACGGAGCTATTCAGCTTAGATTTTCAGAGGCATTAACCATTTTGCCTTTTTTTACACCAATAGCAATTCCAGGACTTACAATAGGCTGTATTATTGCTAACCTCTTTGGAGGATATGGCATCTATGATATAGTAATAGGCTCCCTTGCAACGTTATTCTCTAGCATTACTACCTACTATATCGGAAAACATTTAAAAGGAAAAGTAGCAAAATTTTTAGCCCCATTACCACCTGTTATCTTTAACGCAGTTTTTGTTGGTGCTATAATTACAATGTATCTAAACCCCGAAAACGTCTTAATAGCATTCTCGTTAAATGCTTTAACAGTCGGTGTCGGTGAGTTTATCGCTTGCTATCTTTTAGGAATACCACTTTTATATTCACTCGAAAAACTAAATATTAAATCTAAATTAAAATAGAAAATAAAAAAATAGAAAATAGAAAATAAAATAAAAAAGAAAAAAGAAAAAAGAAAAAAGAAAATAGAAAAAAGAAAAGAAAAAAGAAAAATAGAAAAAGGAGGATTTTGAAGATGAAAATTACAAAGGCTGTAATT
>JAVVYT010000181.1:0-2282 GCA_036650995.1 Clostridia bacterium
AAACCGAGAGCGACAGCTTTTTGAAGTTTTTCTCCCTCTGCGTTTAAAATATGAGAAAGTGCTGTTTGTTCAAGTGATACTGATGTTATAAGATCATTTATAGCTTGACATCTAGGTGCACAGGTTGTCGATGAACTACTAGTTGTTGTAGTCGTTGTTGTGGTGGTCGTAGTAGTTGTTGTAGTAGTTGTAGTAGTAGATGACGTTGTGCAGGTGCTAGATCTTGACGGATCATATAAATCCGGTAAAGATCCTTTAAATAGATTATTTACCGCTTTTAAGCCACCTGATAGATTATCCACCATTATAGTTCCGGTTACAGTTATTGCACTAGAAGTTACTGTTGCAAATGGTGCTAATATTGCCCCTAGCATATTAGATTTAATATCTATCGTTAATGCTTCCGGGAAATTCCATAAAACATATGCTGCCTGTGAATTTGTAATCGGTGAGCCATTAAATAACGTTGTAAAGCTATTTAACGTTACAGCTGTTCCTCCTATACTGACAATAACCGTAGAGGCTACTGGAGCTATAATATTAATACTTGTTATTGCACTAATATTAAGTCCTGATCCTGCAACGTTTGTGGGGTTTATATAGAAGTTATTAAGCGCAGTACTTGTGCCTGTTAAGGTAAGCGTTGTACCTGTAACTAATTGTGTTCCACCAGTTTCTAGTTGCCCCCAGCCTATTGATGAACACTTTAAAAACGTTGTAGCTTCGGCTTTAGTTGCTAGCAAATTTGGAAGTGGCTGATTTGGTACACCATTTGCATTTGTCATAGTATACGCAATAAGTGTTCCTACATTGCTATCTAATGCACTATTTTGTGAGAAGTTTGTGCCACCTATAATATTCATTTTACCTGAAACAAAAAGCGACATATTAAATGTTTGTGTTTTTATTGGAAGGTCTGCTCCTATATTATAATTATTATACGTTGCATCACCAAACACCCGAACAGAGCCAGTAGCAAAGCTGTTTGACTGAGTATGATTTGTAAATACAAAGACGTTTTGGTCATTTGCTAAGAAAAAATTTAAACTCATTTTAAAATCTCCTATCTTAAAATTTGTCACTAAATAGATTGTGACTTTATATAATATGATAGATAACAAACTTTTGTGCGTTATCGCTTAAGGAGGAATTATTTTGAAAGTAGCAATACTTACGATGTTTAACGGACTATCTAACACCTATTCGCTAGTAAATGTTGTTAGCGAACAGCTTAAAATGTTATTAAAAGATAATATAGAGGTAAAAATGCTAGTATCTGAGCATTGCCCCGATATTGAAAGAACAGGAATTTTTGCTGACAAACGTATTGAATGGATTAAAATTACAAATAGTTTTAATGGTAAGTCATTTCACTGGATAACATACTCAAAAGCAGATGATAAAATAAGCGATAGCTTTTTCTTAGAAGCTAATATAATAGCTAAAGATTTAGTGGCAAACTTGCAAGATGTTTCTGTTTGTATAATGCACGATATTTTATATCAAGGGGTACATCTACTCCACAATGTGGCTATAAGAATAGCACAGCAAAGCCTACCAAAACTTAAATTTTTAGCTTTTACCCATTCTGCTCCTGCAACGCATATAGTAGCTCCATACCCTATAAACTGTATGTATAAAGATATGCCAAATACAACTTTTATCTACCCTACCGCTTGCGGACTTTTAGCCCTTGCAAAGCAGTACGATGTTGATGTTTCAAGATGTAAATGTATCGGAAACAGTATCGACATTACAATAGGACTTCACGCTCAAACAAAATCACTATTAGAAAAAACAAATTTCCTAAAAAAAGAAATTCTAATTGTCTATCCTGCAAGGCTTACAATGGCAAAAAGATTTCATATAATAGCTGAGCTTTCAGGGGTTATTAAGCAGTATCACAAAAAAAGTGTAGGGGTAATCTTTTGCGATTTTGCTTCTGCTGATATTGATTCTAATATGTATAAAGGGATAGTAAAAGAAATTGCACGTCAAAATTCAATTACAAAAGACGAACTAGTATTTACCTCGGATTTAGGTTTTAAAGACGGTGTTTATAGGGAAACAGTCTTTGATTTATTCTCTCTTAGTAATCTTTTCATCTGCCCGTCTTACTCTGAGTCGTTTGGTCTTACTGTAATCGAAGCTGCCGCTCGTGGAAATTTTATTGTACTAAATGAAGCTGTTCCTGCACTAAAAGAAGTGGGTCAGACGTTAAATGCCTATTTTATGCGTTGGGGTGCTAGAAACTTTGATTTTGAAACCACCGAACAGTATCA
>JAVVYT010000182.1:0-2274 GCA_036650995.1 Clostridia bacterium
TGTATATTTATAGCTAAAAATCTTTTTATGAGTTTTAAAAACACTAAGCTAGTACGCAACATACATTTAGTATGAAACATTCTAAAAAGTATATAGCATTTTAAAGGTATGTAATTCACTAAAGGTATATAGCATTCTAAAAGTAAGTTATTATAAGTACGTCTAACTAAAAGTTATGGAATATAAAAAACAATAAATAGTTCTTGATTTATAAAAAAAATTATATTATAATAAAATCAAAGTTAGTAGTAACGTCTAAAGTTAGAAAAAAAGCTAATATTTAGAGTCTACCTCGGCTATGCCGAAAACAGAGTAGAAATTTATGCGTATAGTGTTTGTCGAACGGGGAGTTGTCGATGAAACGAAAAGTAGAGATACTTGCGGTATAAATTTTGCATCCCGCTGTTTCATTTAGCACAAAGCTTATTTGCCTAAATGTTACAGAGTTTACGCAAAGAAAAGTTTTGTGATAAATTTTATAATGTCACAAAACATTCCGTCTATTTATGAAAGGAATGTATTTTTATGAGCATTTTTGGAGACCGTGACACTTTTAAAGTGAAAAATCTAACCGTTATGGGAATTTTACTTGCAATGGCTGTTGTTATTAATTTCGTGAGTTTTTATGCGACTGCGACTTTTCGTATTTTTAGCATTGCTTATATCCCCGGTATGGTTGTATCTATGCTGTTTGGACCTATTGCAGGCGGTGTGTTTGCGTTGGCATCAGATACAGTATGTTATTTAACTAAATCCGCTGGAGGGTATTTCTTTGGTTACGCCATTTCGGCACTCGTAATGAATGTAATTTATGCAATATTTTTGTATAAGCAAAAATTAAAGCTTTATAAGGTGGTTTTAGCTCAACTTTGCATTACAGTATTTGTAAATATGGGGCTAAACTATCTGTGGGTTTCAATTATGGCAGGCACCGCATCGGCTACATTTTTTACAGGGGCTAGGCTTTTAAATAATTTAATTCAGCTTCCGTTTCATATAGCTTTAGTGTACTTTATCGTAAAATTTATTCGGAAAAATAATAGGCTAGCGTTTTTAAAAGATAAAAAAGTTACAACAAATGATAAGCAAAATCAGTCGTAAAACTAAAAAATCTAAAAATAAAAGCTGTTTTAGTGAGCCTTAAAATAAAGATAAATTAAAAAAGTCGGATTATTTTTTTCGTGTTTTTATAAAAGCAAAACCTAAAATTTAAAAGCTTTATTTAATAGTAGCTTATTGTTTTTATCGTGCAAACTTAAAAACAAAGTACTTTGGCTTTGTAAATTTTAAAGGGCAATATTAATCGTGCTTTTTCTTGAAATAATCAAGTAGAGCATAGATAATATGCGTTTCTTCAATTGACAGATGGTCAATATTAAGTGTAGTTGTGGCTGTAACTCCTAGTAAATAATCAGTGGTTACTCTAAAAAGCTGAGCGAGTTCGACAATATACTGCGTTGAGGGAACTGAAATTCCCATCTCCCACGCATTTACTGATGAACGTGTGATATTAAGCTTTTTAGCAAGCGATGATTGCGTAAATCCGCTTTTCTCTCTTAGTAATCTTATTGTATCTGCTACCATTTTTTAAAACACTCCTCTAACACTTTTTGCCTTTTTAATTTTGTTTTATCTTTTTATCTTTGTAGGCTATCTTTACTTTTTGTAATTCTTTTATATTATGCCCTACAAAGATAAATATTACATTATCTATTTTTGATTAATGATGTCATTAAAAGACACGATTAATTGACAAAAAAAGGAAATTATGCTATAATTTAAAAAAATTAGTAAAAAAAGGACGATGAAGTAAATGCTAAATGGAAACGATGATATTTTAGTAATAAATTCAAATGAATCAGTAATAAAAAAAGACAAACCAAATTTTGTCGATAAAAATAAAAATAATAAAGAAAAGCAAGCGGACAAACTAAATTTTGCTGATGAAAATAAAAATAATAAAGAAGAGCAAGCAGACAAACTTAATTTTGCCGATGAAAATAATATTAATAAAGAAAAGCAAGCAGACAAATTTAATATACCTTTAGACGATAATGCCACGAACTTAGGCTTAGAAGAGGATAACGCAGAAAACTCTGAAGAAAATTCAGTTGACTGTCTTTTAATAGAAGAGATAGCAAAAAACGTAGATAAACAAAGGAAAAAGCACAATTAAAACGAGCGACTAGAATAACCTATAATAAAAGTAACTATTATGAAAAAGCATAAATAGTTACTGTTTGTTTGCGTGTGAAAAAGATAAAATCTCTAGTG
>JAVVYT010000183.1:0-2266 GCA_036650995.1 Clostridia bacterium
CATTTATTGGTGAAAGTTCAATATTAATATTATTATAGTTTAAAATCATACCTTTTTCCGGAGAAATTAAATCAGGATAAAATGTTTTTATATCGTTTCCGTCGTTTACATATTTATACCCTTGTTTATCAGTATTAGTAACTAATTTGCTATTTTTGTCTTTTACAGTACCGTCTTTATCTACGTATTTTACAGGATAGTCAAAATTATAAACAGTCTTAGTTCCGTTTTTATTTTGATATAGAATTGTGTTCAAATTCTTTTCTTGTGCTTTTAAGCGATTAACGTTGCCGTTTTCTTTCGCAGTATTAATATCAATCGTTTCTGGAATTTCTTTTAATTCCAATTTTTTTGTTTTAAGTTCAGAAGGTGATAAATCTCCTTTGGTTTCTGGGTTTTCTGAGCTTGATTGAATTTCATTAACTTTTTTGTTGTTATCAGCTGGCTCTGCAAATGCATTAAATCCGATTATATTATATCACATTGTAATACATAGTATAAATATTATCGATTTTGATAATTTCCTTTTGACATTTTTTATTTTCATATTTATTCTTCTTTCTTTTTAATTAGTTTTATAAATAAATAGTCTTAATTTTTTGGTTGTCAATATTTTTTGGTTGTTTTTTTAATCTTTTTTGGCTTGTTTTTTGGTGGGATTTGCGAAGGATTTTTGCTTGGTTTTTTTACAAACTCGGGTGGAAGGTGTTAAGGGTGTATTACTGTTATGAGCTTTTATTTACTATCTATTAATTATGGTTTTGGTGGGGTTTCTAGGTAGGATAAAAGGTCGTTATACTTTGTTTTTGCCATATTATAGCCTAGGGTATAGACGCAGATTAGTTTTGATTTATCCTTTTCCACTCTATCGACGATGAGCTTATTATTTGGGCGTAAAACGAAGATATTATGGCGACGTTCTTGTTCATCTATAAAGTCTATTGTTTCGTTATAGCGAAGATGTCTATCCTCCATTTTTTCGATAAATTTCGGGTATTTTTTATACTTCATCTTTATAACAGGCATTAGTTTATTAGGTGATTTCAAATAGCCTTTAGGCTGAGTTAAGATAACTACATTTTTAGAAAAGCCATTTTTTATACTTTGGCGAAGAGGGATTGAGTCGGCGATACCACCGTCTAGATACTCCTCCTCGTTTATTTTTATAATATTAGACACCATAGGAAGAGAGGCTGATGCTCTAATAGCCACGATATCTTTATTTTTACTTAAATCTTTTATCGGGAGGTATTCGGCTTTGCCTGTTTTCACATTAGTGACGGTAGCGAAAAACTCCGATTCATTTTGCATAAATGCTTTATTATCGAAAATATTAAGTTTATTCGGGATATCGTCATAAATAAAGTCAGCACCGAAGAGGTCACCTGTTTTAATCAAACTATAACCGCTACAATATCTTTTATCCTCAAGATAATCGATACTAATATCTTTAGCTCTACCCTTTTGAGAAGAGAGGTAGCTACACGCATGGCAAGCGCCTGCCGACACGCCGATTATCTCTTTAAAGTTTATATTTTTTTCCAAAAAGAAGTCAAGAATACCGGCTGTGAACATACCACGCATTCCCCCACCCTCTAGAACAAGTCCTGCATTATACATTATAAAATCCCCTTTTAAAAAAAATTAATTTAACAGATTTACTAAAATCATACCGAGTCCAACACCGAAGATAAGGGCGGCTGTTCCGACTTTATCCCGCTCACCGCAGAGTTCGTGGGCGCTTGGTATCATTTCAGAAAACACGACACAAATCATAGCCCCTGAAGCTAGCGACAGACAAAAGGCTATAATACTAGTGCTAATACTACCGAGTGCAAAGCCGATTAAAGCACCGATTACAGTAGGCACGCCGGACAAAAAGCTAAGGTAGACCGCTTTTCTTTTCCGTGAGCCACCCTCCACTAATGGTAGTGAGATTGCCATACCCTCCGGGATATTGTGCATACCTATAAGGATAGTGGTTAAAACTCCTGTGCTTATGTAGGTTGACGTGCCGATTACAAGACCCTCAGGGAGGTTATGCATAGTAATTGAAAAGAGCATTACAATGCCTGTTGTGATGAGCGAGGTATTTTTCTTATTATTAAGGTCGTTATAAATTTGAAGTTTACGATCGACAGCAGAGGAGATGAAAAACACAAACAAACTGCCTGTTAAAACACCGATAACAGCGAGGATAAGCCCCGACATTTCTAAAGCTCTAGGGAGAAGGTCGAAAAAGACGATACCCAGCATTACCCCGGAG
>JAVVYT010000184.1:0-2259 GCA_036650995.1 Clostridia bacterium
CTCAATGGGTGCTTTTTCGCAGCTCTCATACATACCTAAGTTAAACCCCACCGATGTTTTATGATCGGTGGGGTTTTGAAGTTGTTTGTTTAGTATGGTTAGGCTGAGTTTTTGTGTTTTAGTATGGTTAGGCGGATTTTATTATTTTGGCGGCTAGGGCGGTGAGGTCGTCGGGGGAGGAGCTTAAAGCTATTGTTTGCATAATTATTGTGGTAACTAACAAGTTTAGGTCGTCGGATTTAAAGTCGGTTAGGATTTCGGCTATTTTCTTTTCACCGACTGCTGTTATTCCGTCTGAAACCATTAGGAGGATATCGCCACCTTTAAGGTCGCAAGAGTTTTTTTCAAAATCGATTTTATTTACTATTCCGACTGGAAGGGAGCTACAACCTAGTTTATAGACTGTATTTTTATGTTTTACGAAAGACGGAGCGGCGCCTGCTTTTAAAAAGTCGGTTTTGCCATTTACAAGGTTTATAGCGGCAATATCGATAGTGGCACACTCTTCATCTTTTGACTTTAGAATTAGGGCAGAATTTACAAGCTTTAAAGCGGCATCTTTAGGGAACCCGTCCTTTAAAAGTTGTTCTAAAAAAGAGACTGTAAGGGTGCTATCGGCGCTTGCCATTTTGCCTGTTCCCATTCCGTCACTAAGGGCAATTACGTACTTACCACGTCCTGTATTAAAGCTTGAAACGGTGTCCCCGCAAACCGCTTTTTTATCTTTACCGATTGAGGCGGTGGTGGTTATAACAGTGTAATTTTCCTTTTCGGTAAGCTTTATCTTCTGCTGATTATCAACGATATTTGAAGAGATAATTTTAAGACTAACATCGCAGATTTCGGATATCGCCTCCGCTAAATTTTGAACTTCGGGTATAGTGTCTTTCCAGTTAATTGTAATCTCGACTGTATAAATTCCGTCTTGGTCGGTATAGCAAACTGCATTCACTATATCTCCATTTTTAGAGAGGATTTTATTAACACGTGACTGGCTTACAAAATCAAAATTCACTGTTATATCAAGTCCGCTCGCTATATTTCCGATGATTTCCCCAACCGAATTATACTGCTCTGCTAGAATACTCCGACTCATATCAAGCTCAGATATTTGTGATATTTCCTGCTCTTTTGTGGCTAGACTTTTATTCAGATGATTTAAAAGAGAGGGGATATTTTGGCAACGATTTTTGAAATATTTTGGGAAGTCGTTTTCTTCTATAATTCCATTTTCAACATACCTATTACACAGCTTATTGAAAACATCGATTGTGTCATTATAAAAAACGCCAAAGCACGCTGAATTTTTATTACAGTTTTTACAAAGTGCCTCGCTCGCCTGCACTAGTCCATCGGTTATATTGACCTCTTTTTCTAACTTTTTATTTTTCGCAATTTCTTTTGACAGCCTGAAAAAAGAGCTTGCGGTGGTGGTTAGTTTATCGACAAATATCTCTTTTAGTTTTGAGGTGTTATCCCCTGTTTCCTTTGCGTTTATTATTATATCGGCAAACTTCTTTAGGTATTTTGAGGGTAGTAAAATGAAAAGTCCGCCGGCTAAAAATATCTCGATAAGGCTCATCATTTCCCCTGACATAGCGTTAATATACAGCGTCACAATTGCTCCTGAAACAACGAAAGCTGCCGCTGTCATAACTTTTCCCATCTTGCTAAAAACCCCGGCTAGCATACCACCAAAAGCGTACGAGCCGATTATATAAAAGCCCTGATACGGTCCGCTAAGACTTAAAACAAGCCCTGCCACTGCACCCACCATACTACCCATAGCGGCAGAGCCATAGTAGCCTATTATAATAGTTATCAAAACGCCAAGCACACGACCTACTGAGATAGTGAAAACGCTAAGATACGAGAGCGAGAGCAAAACGATACAGATTGAGAGGATAATGCAGATTTGTTCAACCTCGGTAACACCGCCGACAGTTTGTTTTTCGCCGATTAAAATGGGGATAGCTTTATAGAAAAAGTAGGCAAAACAGCTTACGATAATTCCTTCAGCCACCGACATTACAACAGCATACGCATTAGGGTTATCAGCTAGCATAAAGGCAATTCTAGCACAAAGTAACATACCGCTACTACACAAAATGATAACGCTTGCGGACATTTTTTCAGCCTTTAACGAATAGAGGTAGTAAAGGGCAACTATCCCCAAAAGGCAGATGATATACAAAAAGGCATCTAAAGTTAGCGCATACCCAACGATACAGCCGACTAGCGACACTAGGATATATTTTT
>JAVVYT010000185.1:0-2256 GCA_036650995.1 Clostridia bacterium
TAATCTTCCTTATTGGAGTTATGGTACGCAGTGCAATAACTCTCAAAGCAAAATTCATTTTGCGTTTCTCTCAAAGCAAAATTTATTTATCATACCTTGTTGGAGAATGAATTTCATTCATTCTCTCATAGCAAAACTTGTTTTTAATCTTCCTTATTGGAATACTGGCACACAGTGCTAGTATTCTCAAAGCAAAATTCATTTTGCGTTTGCGTTTGCGTTTGCGTTTGCGTTTGCGTTTGCGATATCTTTAAAGCAGGGGCCACAGCTACGGGCGCCACCGAGGGCGTTTTCGGAGAGGACTGCTACTGCGTATTTGGGGGAGGTTGCCGGGAAGAAACCGACTAGCCAGCCTTGTTTTATCAGTTTACCGTCTTTTAAAATGCCTGTTTCAGCGGTGGAGGTTTTAGCGCCGGCGCCGATTTTGTCGGGGAGTGCCATTCTTGCGGTGCCATTGTAGGCAGTGTTTATCATAATGTCTTTTATTTCTTTGGCGGTTTTTGTTGAGATGATTTGTTTTTCCTCTACTGCGTTTTCCCTTGAGATTAGTTTGCCTTTTTGGGTTTTGCCGATTACAAGGGTTGGTTTTTTATACACTCCGTCGTTAGCAATCGTTTGAACAAGGCTTGCTAGTTGTAGCGGTGTTGCCATAAAATCGCCTTGCCCTATCGAAAAGTTCGCTAAGGCTATGCTTGAAGTGAGGGATTTTTCGGTGGGTAGTGAGCCTTGCTTTGAAACAAGCCCGGGTGCTAACGTGTTTGATGTGCCAAAGCCTAGACTTTTAGCGAGGGTTAGTAGCTCTGTTTGCCTGTTTTGCATAATGTCTATGAAATACGTGTTGCAGGATTTTGAAAACGCTGAGATAAGGTCTAGCTTTTGGTGGCTATCCATACAACTTATATACCTGCCGGCTACCATTTTACCGCCTTTGCAAACTTTAGTGTCGTAAATGCTACCACCATTTTCAAGGTAGACAGCAGTGTCGCAGATTTTAAAAGCAGAGCCTACGTTAAAGGGTGTTAAACATTTATTTACAAACGCACCTTCTGTTTTTATAGAGGCGCCAAGGTCGGCTGTGTCAAGACTTGGCGTGCTTGTCATTGCGACTATTTCACCACTTTTAACATCGAGTATTACACTAGCTCCGTTTTTTATATATTTCTTCGTAACACTATCACATATCTCTTGAAGTTCGCTATCAATAGTGAGCATAACTCCGCTATCGCTTGCTTCGTAACTTCCCTCAAATTTAGCGCCAAGCCCTGAAATTGCACGACGTACAGCGTCAACAGGGAACGTGACAGTTAGCGGTGAGTCTGATTTTAAAAGGTCATTATACGCTTTTTGAATTCCACATACTCCATTTTTGCTATCGTCTAAATACCCTATCGTGTGTACCGCCAAAATATCGCTTGCAGGGGGCGTGTTTACCTTGAAAGTTGTAACTCCAGGTACGTTTTGGTCTGCTTTTAAAACAGCTGTAAAGGGGCTTTGTAGCTCTATTTTCTTGTCAAACTCCTCTTTAGTTAACTCGGCAGTGTTCTCAAAAAGTGCATTTTTGTCGGTGATTAAAAGAGGGTCGATAACTCCTAAAATTACCTCTTTATTTGGCGAGATTTTTTTCAAGTTGCGATCATAAATTACTCCTCTGTTGTCGGTTATGGTGATTTTTTTCTCCCTCGAATGGTCGCTACTAGCCATTACAGCGCTTTTATCCACCGAAAGATAAAAAACCCGCCCTATAAGCGCAATTAGTAAAATCCCTAAACTAAACATCAAACTACCATACCTCTTTATCGACATATCCTTTTACCTCACCTTTCCCTTTTATAAATATATTATCTTGCATTACATAACTTTTTTATAAATATATCTCTTGCATTACATAACTTTTTTATAAATATATCTCTTGCATTACATAACTTTTTTATAAATATATCTTTTACATTACATAACTTTTTTTATAAACATATTTCCTTTGCGACACCTTTTATTCTATCCCATTTTTTAGTGTATATAATTTTTTGCATAAAAAAGAAAGACTAAATTTGATTAGTCTTTCTAGTGATTTATAATTTAATTGATTTATCGGTTTACAAAGTAGGGGGGGTAAAATGGGGGTTAGTCGGGGAAGAAAAGGGGGAGGGCGCGTTTATGGGTGGTGCGGTTATGGGCGTTTTGGATTTTGGTTTTTGAAAGTACGGATATTTCTTTACCGTTTATATAATCTTCTATTTCTTTATAGGAAACTCCCAT
>JAVVYT010000186.1:0-2250 GCA_036650995.1 Clostridia bacterium
CAAATTATCTTCTAATCCCTTTTTAAAACCCCGTCAGCTTTCGCTATTTTCTACTCGTTTTTTGTCAGCAAACAAACGCTCTCGATGTGGCTGGTGCGGGGGAACATATCTACGGCGGTTAGGGTTTTTAGGGTGTAGCCTTTATCATTAAATAAAACGATATCTCTAGCTAGGCTTTCGGGGGAGCAGGAAATATAGAGAATTTTAGCGGGCGACATTTTTTGAATGGTGTCAATAAGCTGTGGACTACACCCTTTTCTTGGTGGGTCTACTATAACTGCGTTTGCTAGTATGCCTTTATTTAATAGCGTGTCGGCGGCATAGGCGGCGTCACCGGTTATAAATTCTATGTTCTTGATATTGTTTTTAATGGCATTTTGCTTAGCATTATCGGTGGCGGCTTTTATGATTTCTGAGCCATACACAAAGTTACAGTTTTTAGCAACGCAAAGGGAGATAGTGCCAATTCCGCAATAAAAATCCACTACAATATCGGTTTTTTTAAGGGATAACATATCAATACCGCACCGATATAAATTTTCAGTTTGCTGTTTGTTCACTTGATAGAACGAGGCAGGGGATATTTCAAAATTAGTTTCTAGCAAATCATCGGTGATAAAACTGTTTCCACTTAGCAAAACAAACGTATCACTAAGAATTGCGTTGCCAAAACTTTTGTTTATATTCAAATATACAGATGTTAGATTTTCAAATTCATCAAAAAGCTCTTTTGCAATTTTTGATAGGGTATCGTCTTTTTTAGTGGCAACTATGCAAAGCATAATTTCATTTTTAGAACTTCTAAGATACAAATGTCGTATAAGCCCTGATTTATTAGTAAAATCGAAGTTTGTAAGGCTGTGTTTATTAGCCTTTGCTAAAAATCCTTTTATTATTTCGTTAAATCTAATATCCTGGATTTTGCATTTTTCAATCGGTATAATCCTGTGCGAGTTTTTAGCGAAAAATCCGGCTATTAAATTTCCATTTTCATCTGCTGTAATGGGTAGCTGAATTTTATTGCGATAATGTGAAATACTCTGAGAGGGGATAACATCAAAATCTATTGGTTTTATATTGCTTTTCCTAAACGCATTTAAAATGCGGTTTTTCTTGTATGAAAGCTCCTCTTCATATGTAATGTGACGATAGGTACAACCACCGCAACGCTCGTCGCAATCAGACTCCACACGATTTTTAGAGGGGATAAGTATCTCGATTAAAATAGCAAAGCAGTAGCTTTTATGCACCTTTATTATTTTAGCTTTTACCTTTTCGTGTAAACAGACGTTTGCAATGAAAATACTAATGTCATTGTATCTTGCAAAGCCCATTCCCTCAAAAGAGATATCTGTAATCTCTATTTCTATAATATCATTTTTGCATACTGTCATAAAATGTGTCCTTTCTAAAATGGAAAACGTAGGTGATTTTTTTAAAAGCTTAATATCTAGAGATATTGGTTTTTTAATAGAATAATATCTGCACATATTAAGTTTTTTTACATAAAATAATAAAAACACTAAAGGAGATTTTGCTATGTTAAATAATAAGTCAAAAGATATAAAGGTCATAAGTAAAAATAAAACAATTGAGCCAAAGCTAGATGACGGTACTCTGCTCTTTGCGAGTATTAGCTATCCATTCGTGGTTATCCCTAATAATAGTAAGGCTAGCGAAAAGATAAATTCATATATGGAAAATAAGGCGGATGACTTTATAGACTATATAAAAAAGACACTGGTCTTAAAAGCTAAAAAAGAATATATGCAGTCGGTGATAGATGAGATTGACTGGATACCATATCAGGTTTATCAAAACTTCGTGACTACATATAATAAGTCACCATATATCAGTTTTTTAACGAAGATAAATGCTTATGTCGGTAAAGCGGATAATCTGAAAACCGCTTATGCCGATAGTTTTAATACTATAACAGGTGAAAAAATTACCCTTGAAGAGATAATTAAAGGTAGAAGTTATAAAGAAAAAATTTTCAAGGAAATTATCTCACAGATAAAGAAATCGCCTGAAGAATACTATCAAAATTACGAGGAACTTGTAATAAATGGAATGGATTACAGTAATTTTTATATATCTAAAGACGGAATAGCTATTTATTATAATAAAGGCTACCTAGCCCCAGATGAACTAGGTGAGCCATTATTCATTGTCCCTTTTGATAAACTTAATTTTAAAGTATAAACACTAAATTTCAAGACTTTATAAAATTAGTTTCAAAGTATAATA
>JAVVYT010000187.1:0-2250 GCA_036650995.1 Clostridia bacterium
TAAATAACATTTGTTTTTAACAATAGAAGATTTGCCCTCCGTCGCATTTTCTAAAAACAAATTTTTAACATTGTTTTCAACAGCTTGATAATCTAAAGAAATATTTAAATCATCTATCTTATTATCAAAAAAATAATTTACAAGCGTTTTAGATATGTCATAAAATTGTTCAAAATTCTTTTCAAAAAATATCGGCACTTTAATAAGGATTAGGTTATTTATAATATTACCTAAAACCTTATCCCCACCAATTGAATTATAATCTATCTTTTCTTTTAAATCTAAGCTGTTGAGAAGTTTTTCTTTTATGTCTTTTTCAATTTTACCATGTCTGTTAGCAATTAGATAACTTTGCAGGCTAAGCATTATATCCTTAAAATATTTATAATACATACCGATTAAAAAAACCTTATTTCGTCTGTTTAAAATATCTCCTAAATTTTTATCCTTATTAAACTGTTCGCTAATAGCGGCATAAATATTTTCAGAAATTTTAACTAATACATCATTTATAAAAATATTATTGTAGCATTCATTGAACAAGTTAGATTCTGCGATATCTATACTTCTAGGTGAAATTACAGAAATCATAGGCTCCATAATTATACTTTCGTAAGCTTTATTGTATTTTTTAAGATACTTCCTCAAATCCTCTGTACTTTTTACAAATTCAATTGAACTATTAAATACTACTTCTAGACCCATTTTTATATCATCATTCATATCACACAGCAAATACTTTGGTATAAAAGATAATACGCTAGTATTTGCAGTTATATGCCTGCTCATATAAGAATAGATACTGTCAAAAACGTCATCATTGCTGCTGACAAAATCCATAATGCTATCTATTACTTTTCTGTTAAGAATCTGTTTAATAGGTATATTTGAAATATTTTTGGCTGCATATATAGATATATTATCACAATTGCCATTTATGGCTTTTTTAGTCGCCTGCCAAACATTAGATGCTATGTATTTGTTATTATTTTCAATACATTTATATATTTGCTCATAATCATCTTCAACTATAGTTTTATGTATATTTTGCTTTAGTTGAGTGCTTTTGCTTTGCACTAAATCAGATATAGTATTTTCATTAATTAAATTATCCTCTATGACTTTAGACATATAGCTTGCAAAATTTTGTTGTTTTTCTCTGATAAAATCATCTGTACAATTTCTAAATAGCGGTATGCCCTTGATTAAATTGTTAGTGCTATAAGGTGAAAAGCTGTTTGTCGCAAGCAATCCAGTAGATACTCCAATCAGTGAGCACATAACGGCTCCCTGCCATGAGAACACACTGTTAATAAGTGATTGTTCAAACAAAAAATTTGATGCTAGCGATGCACAAAGTCCTAGAGTTGCTCCCGCTACACATCCGTTTACCGGCTGATTTTTAACATCTATAAGACCTAACTGCCCAATAAGCTGTCTAAAGTCATTGTCGGTAAAATCATCAAAATGCTTGTTTACAACTTCGTTAATATAACCTTCCGTAACAGTTGCAATGCTCTCCCCTACCACATTTTTCATAAAGTCGGATAGTGAATTATGTATATTAGGTACACTATTAATTTTACTTAATATTTTACTGATTCTTATATCTCCAATATCATCAATATGTTCTACAAAACTTTTATTTATTATATTTGTTAATTTTTCATTAGCTATAATATCAAAAACATTATTTGTTTCACTTAGCTTGTCCAATAAGTCAATTATACCGTTTTTTGATACGAAATCTTCAATTATATTATTCAAACCATTTTTTAAGCTGGTTTTATTATTTATCAAGTCGTTTAATACTGTATTTTTTATACTATTAATATTGTCTGCTATAAAATTTTTGTCAATTATTTCGCTTATTTTTTCATCAAACACATCATAAATATATTTGTTAATTTCTTTTACAGTATTGCTATGCAATTGCTTTGAATAAAAAGTATTATCCTTGATATAGTCGATGAAAACATACTTTAGTTTACTGTTAAATATTTTTATTAAATCAACATTTACAATGCTTCCTATAGGTTTTGAAATTATATTATCAATAAGCATATCTAACACATTTTTGTTATCACTGCTCAGAAATTTTAAAATAACCGAATTTAATTTGTTTGAATTAATTAAATTTTTTTCTTCAAATATTTTAACAACGTCCTTCATTGTAGTTGATTTTAAATAATTATCAATCTCTGCTATTATAAAAGATGTTATTTTATCTAAGTTATCACCACTTGTAGC
>JAVVYT010000188.1:0-2174 GCA_036650995.1 Clostridia bacterium
ACAGTATCACCCAAGCGAAAGACATTATTACATTGAGCATACCGAGAAAATTCTATCACAAATGGAATTAAATCCCGTCATTCACAGTAAAACTCTTGCAAGAACTAGGTATCAAAACGATTGGATTTATGAAAATCAGTTAAAACCTTTACTATTAATGCAGTGAAAAAAGCTACCCTTTATCCCTTTAAATTTTAATTTCTTACTTTTAAAGTGGATATTAGTAGCTTTTTAATATATTTAGAAATAACCGCCGTCTACATTACATTTACAGGTTTTATTACAGCAATTTGTATTTTCACAACATAAAAGATATTTTATAATATAATAAAGCATCTCAATTGTCGACGAAAGTTCATTAAAAATCTCTGGTGAATTGCAACAATTACATTTTAAAGAGTTCATATTATAGCCTTTCTTTCATATTTTTTAGTAACACAATAAAGTTACTTGCTATATAATATGAGTGTAGAATACAATATGTTATTCTAAAATTCAATAAAAATATATGGAGGTTTTTTTATGTCAATGCCTATTATTGTACCCGGTACAGGAACTAAAACACAGGCCATAACTGATATTATCACATCGGTAGCTTTAGAGCAAACTGCTCTTTCTCATATTTTAAATGCTGAAGGCGAAAAAATTCAAAAAATCGTCGCTAACGCTACAACAGCGGAGCAAATGCTTGCTGTAAATAAATCAGTACAAGAAATGGTTACCGCAATTACAAAACTTGAAATGATTCTTGAAAGTAAGCTAGCACTATTTAGTGGCTGTTTATGTCAATAAAGAACGACTTACAATAAAATTTTATAAACCACCTTATTTAGTTAGTTTAAAGTTAAATAAGGCATTAATCGGGAGGATTTAAACAATGGCAACAAAGATACAATTAAAACGTGGACTTAGTGCAAATTTAGACGCAGCTACTCTTCTTGTCGGTGAGCCGGCTTTAGTCACAGATACAGGCAAGTTATATATAGGCGATGGTACACAAAAGGTGCTTATAAACCCAATAGATAAGCCTGCATCTATTGATACAACTACTACTCATACAAAATTTAAGTTAAATGAATATGGTCAAGTAATAGCGGTAAGTGAAGTTACAGCTGATGATATTCCAAACATTCCGGCTTCTAAAGTTACAGGGCTAGGAACTGCCGCTCTATTAAATGTTGGCGAGTCAAATGGCAACGTTCCCGTTATCGGTGTTGACGGAAAACTAGCTACTAGTATTTTACCATCTATTGCAGTTACCGACACCTTTGTAGTTGCAAGCGAAACTGAAATGCTAGCTTTAAAAGCTGAAATCGGAGATATTGCTATTCGCTCTGATATAAAGCAAACATTTATTTTAAAAACAATGCCCGCAACAGTAAAAGAAAACTGGGTACAATTTGCTACACCTACTGATTCAGTAACCTCTGTTAATGGTCTTAAAAACGACGTTATCTTAACCGGTAAAGAGATAATATTAACAGGATATACTCTTCCAGCTACAACCGCTGATGTCGTTTCAACAGATAGCACCTCAGTTGCAATAGGAAAACTTGAAAAGGGTCTTTCTTTAAAAGCACCGTCATTATCCCCAATATTTACAGGAACACCAACAGCTCCGACAGCCGCTAAAACAGACAGCTCAACCACCATTGCAACAACAGCTTTTGTACACTCGTTAACAGATGTAATTGATGGTGGCACATTTTAATATTTTTTCAAAAGAAAAGGTGATATAATGGCAAGTAAAATACTGATAAAAAGAGGACCTAGCAGTAATTTAAGTTCTGCAACTCTATCACCGGGTGAGCCTGCTTTTACAACCGATAACGGGAAATTATATATTGGAAATGAAGGAGAAAAGACTCTTATAAATCCACTAGAAAAGATTACCACTTTAAATACAGGAAGATTTTATCCGAAAGTCAAAGTAAATCTTTATGGGCAAGTAGTAGCTCAAGACAAACTAACTACCGCTGACTTACCTGCCTTACCACCTCAAAATATTGACTATCTAACCGCTTATTATTACGGTGGTACGTTAAGTGTGCCTCGCCTTGGCTTTGTTCCTTTAACCCTTAAAGACAAATACGGAATTTCTCTAGCAGTTAATGCAGACGGAACAATTGCACTGACGCCCGGTGCATATTTAATTAACTTTTCTATAAGCTCCA
>JAVVYT010000189.1:0-2148 GCA_036650995.1 Clostridia bacterium
ATTTCTTTAACGTCCCCGGTGCTTGCAGTGGTTGCGTTTAATTTATAAAATGTTTTGTTGCAAAGCTTTGCAATTAAATTTGCAAGTGTTGTCTTACCAATACCAGACGGACCATAAAAAATCATATTAGGAATATTGCCACTTTTTATTATGTTAAAAAGTGGCATATTATTAGATATTAAATGTTGTTGCCCTGCTATGTCTGAAAGGTCAGTAGGACGAAGCGCTTCAGCTAACGGAAGATACATTTCTTTCACCAAAACCGTTTCTTATAAATTAATTATAAATTGGGTGTGCGTCACAAAGTTTAGTAACTTCTGCTCTTATATAATCAGCTTTATTTTCAAAATCAGTAGCTGTTAAATGAATGAGTTTTGCAATAATCTTCATATCGTCCTCTTTAAAGCCACGAGAAGTAACAGCTGGTGTACCAATTCTGATACCGCTTGTCACAAATGGACTTTGAGGGTCGTTTGGAACTGCGTTTTTATTAACAGTGATATAAACTTCATCTAAACGATGCTCTAGCTCTTTACCTGTAATGCCAAACTTAATTAAGTCTACTAGCATTAAATGGTTGTCTGTTCCGCCTGAAACTATATTAAATCCGTGTCCTTTAAGCTCGTTTGCTAAGACAGCTGCATTTTTTATAATTTGTTTTTGATACTCTTTAAATTCTGGCTTTAATGCCTCACCAAAGCAAACTGCTTTTGCCGCAATAATGTGCATTAATGGTCCGCCCTGCGTGCCTGGGAAAATAGCTTTATTTATTTTAAGTGCAATATCAGGGTCGTTACAAAGGATAAGTCCACCACGTGGTCCACGTAAAGTTTTGTGAGTAGTTGTAGTTACAACATCAGCAAATGGTACGGGGTTTTGATGAAGTCCTGCTGCAACAAGTCCTGCAATGTGTGCCATATCAACCATTAGATAAGCTCCAACCTCTTTTGCTACCTTTGAAAACTTCTCAAAATCTATTGCTCTAGAGTAAGCCGATGCTCCTGCAATTATCATTTTAGGTTTAACTTCAAGTGCAATTTCACGAAGTTTATCATAATCAATAAATCCATTATCATCAACGCCATAAGGTACTATATTGAAGTATTTACCGGAAATATTAACCGGTGAGCCGTGTGTTAAATGGCCACCATGTGCTAAGTTCATACCCATAACAGTATCGCCTGGTTTTACAAGTGCAAAGTATACAGCAAGGTTTGCACTAGCGCCACTGTGAGGCTGAACATTTGCAAAAGCTGCTCCAAACAATTCTTTTGCTCTTTCTATTGCTAATGTTTCAACAACGTCCACACACTCGCAACCGCCGTAATATCTCTTTGCAGGATATCCTTCAGCGTATTTGTTTGTAAGTAGAGTTCCCATAGTATCAAGTACAGTTTCAGAAACTATATTCTCGCTTGCTATAAGCTCAATATTGCGTTTTTCTCTGATAAATTCTTTTTCAATTGCCGCTCCAACTAATGGGTCATGTGCTTTAATTGAATTTATTTTGTCCATCATCATTTTAATTACTTCCTTATATAAATATTTATTTTGACATAAAACCAATAGCCACTACGTAAGAACCAATATTAATAGCAATAACACTACCCATATTTTCTTCGACAATAAGCTTATCGGGATATTTTTCTTTAAGTGCTACTAATAACTGCTCGTATTCAGGAGTTACCTTTCCTCTGATAGCTAGAATATATGGAGATGTAGGATCCATTTTCTTTTCTAGTAAACTCATAAGCTTTGGCACAATATTAGCGTTGCCACGCACTTTATCAATGCTATCAATCTTTTCATTTGCAATCTCAACAATAGGTTTTATATTAAGTAGTCCACCGACAGCACCTGTAACTTTGCTAATTCTGCCTGTTTTAATTAAATTATCTAAAGTTCCAACAGCTACAACAGCCTTGGATTTTGGATAGAAATTATTTAGAAGCTCGCAAATTTCTTCGCTTTCTTTACCCTCTTTAATCATCTCAACAGCTTTTCTAATGCCGACAGAAATTAAGCAGGAATAAACTTTAGAATTTATAGTATATATTTTAAGCTTATCTGGATTTTCTTCTAAGAATAATGTCTTTGCAATGTTAGAGCTTTGGAAAGTACCACTAGCAAGAGAATTAATTGTAATTA
>JAVVYT010000190.1:0-2087 GCA_036650995.1 Clostridia bacterium
CATTATATTTATTATAAACGCTTATTACCACAAATCTTTATTTTGATTAATAAAATTAGCTTTTCGTTGAAATACTAATCATAGCTTTATATTTATCTAAGGATTTAATCAAAATTTATAATTACGTTCTAAATTCGACATAATCTTTTGTGTAATTTAGCTATTGCCAACGACAAACAAAAATAGTATTATATATTTAGCACTCAGATAGGTAGAGTGCTAAAATAATAAAAAAAACAACATTTAAAAGGAGGAAAATTAAATGAATATTAAGCCTTTATTAGACAGAGTAGTACTTGAGATGGTAGAGTCCGAAGAAACCACAAAAGGTGGGATAATACTTACAGCAAGTGCGAAAGAGAAACCCGTATATGCAAACGTAGTTGCAATAGGTCCTGGAGGACTAGTTGACGGAAAAGAAGTAGCTATGTATGTAAACGTAGGTGACAAAGTCATCACAGCAAAGTATTCAGGCACAGAAATTAAGATTGACGACAAAGAATACACAATAGTTCGTCAAAGCGACATATTAGCGATAGTAGACTAAGACAAAAATTAACTTATTGAAAGGATTGAATTTAAATGGCTAAAGAAATTAAATTTGGAGAAGACGCTAGAAAAGCTCTTCAATCAGGCATAGACCAATTAGCAAATACAGTTAAAATCACTCTTGGACCAAAAGGCAGAAACGTTGTACTAGACAAAAAATTCGGCTCACCTCTTATAACAAATGATGGTGTTACGATTGCAAAAGAAATTGAGCTAGAGGACGCTTTCGAGAATATGGGCGCTCAACTTGTAAAAGAGGTTGCCACTAAAACTAATGACATCGCAGGTGACGGAACCACAACAGCTACCATTCTAGCACAAGCTATGGTATGCGAAGGAATGAAAAACGTTGCTGCCGGTGCTAATCCTATGGTTATTAAAAAAGGCATAAAAAAAGCAGTAGACAAAGCGGTAGAGGTTATTACATCAAACTCGAAGAAGATTTCCTGTGCTGACGATATTGCAAGAGTTGCCACCATTTCTTCTGCTGATGAGGTTGTTGGTAATCTTATTTCAGATGCTATGGAAAAAGTTTCTTCAGACGGTGTTATCACCATTGAAGAGAGCAAAACAGCTGAAACATACAGTGAAGTTGTAGAAGGTATGCAGTTTGACAGAGGATATGTATCCCCTTATATGGTAACAGATACCGATAAAATGGAAGCTGTAATTGATGATGCGTACATATTAATCACCGACAAAAAGATATCTGTAATTGCCGAGATTTTACCACTACTAGAGCAGATCGTTAAAGAGGGCAAAAAGCTCGTAATCATTGCAGAAGATATTGAAGGCGAAGCACTAACCACACTAATACTTAACCGTTTACGTGGCACATTCACCTGTGTTGGTGTTAAAGCTCCTGGCTTTGGCGACAGACGCAAAGAGATGTTACAAGATATCGCTGTATTAACCGGCGGACAGGTAATTACCGAAGAGCTAGGACTTGACCTTAAAGATACAACAGTTGAAATGCTAGGTCGTGCACGTCAAGTTAAGATTTACAAAGAGAATACTGTAATCGTTGATGGTGCTGGCGACAAAGATAAAATCGAAGGCAGAATTACACAAATCAGAAACAACATTGCAGAAACCACATCAGATTTTGACAAAGAAAAACTTCAAGAACGTCTTGCAAAACTTGCAGGTGGTGTAGCTGTTATCAAAGTTGGTGCTGCTACTGAAACTGAAATGAAAGAGAAAAAACTTCGTATAGAGGACGCACTTTCAGCTACTAAAGCCGCTGTTGAAGAGGGTATTGTAGCCGGTGGTGGTACAGCTTATGTTGCTGCTATGAAAGAAGTAGAAAAACTTTTAGATACAGCCGAAGGTGATGAGAAAACAGGTATCAAAATCATCATTAAAGCTCTTGAAGCCCCAATTCGTATGATAGCTACAAATGCCGGTATTGATGGCTCAATCATTCTACAAACTATCAAAAACAGTACTGAAAAAGACTATGGCTTTGATGCTTACAACGAAATTTATGTTAATATGATGACTGCCGGAATTGTAGACCCTGCTAAAGTTACAAGATC
>JAVVYT010000191.1:0-2057 GCA_036650995.1 Clostridia bacterium
TTCTTGCGGTGTATTATAAATTAAAAATCGCAATTCGTTATTCATTTTTTGCCTCGATTTCTGCAATGATGTCATCGATTTCAGAACGTAGCTGATTTATTTTTGACACTGTTTTTTTAACCTTTTCATTCAAAACAGTTATATCAACAACTTCCCTTGTATCCTCTGCTGTGACATAGGTTGACACTGACAGATTATATTCTGCTTTTTCTATCTCTTCTTTTTTAGCGAGGTAGGACTTATATTTTTCTGTTTGTCTTGCCTCAAAGCTATTTAGGATATTAACAAGATTTGTTTCAACATCTAGTTTATTACTATTAGTTATCTTTACAAACTCCTTAGATGCGTCAATAAAGAGGGTATTATTATCTATTTTAGATTTTTTAAGTACCATAATACAAGTCGCAATAGAAGTGCCATAAAAGAGGTTACTAGGTAGCTGAATAATACATTCTATATAGTTATTATCAATCAAGTACTTACGTATTTTTTGTTCTGCTCCGCCACGATAGAGGATACCAGGAAAGCAAACGATAGCGGCGGTACCATTGGTAGCTAGCCATTTAAGTGAGTGCATAATAAAGGCAAAGTCCGCTTTTGATTTTGGTGCTAGGATACCGGCAGGAGAAAAGCGAGGGTCATTAATCAAAGTACCATTATCATCACCCTCCCACTTAATAGAGTATGGTGGATTAGAAACAATTGCCTCAAAAGGCTCATCGTCCCAATGGCGAGGGTCTAAAAGTGTATCACCATGTTCTATGCTAAACTTCTCGTAGCCTATATCGTGCAAAAACATATTAATTCTACAAAGGTTATATGTTGTGATATTAATTTCCTGACCGAAAAAGCCATTTCTAACATTATCTTTACCCAAGATTTTAGCAAACTTTAAAAGTAGCGAGCCACTACCAACAGCAGGGTCATACACTTTATTAACTTCAGTTTTTCCAACAATAGTAATTCTAGTTAAAAGCTCTGAAACCTCTTGAGGGGTGAAAAACTCACCGCCACTTTTACCGGCACTTGAGGCATACATACTCATTAAATATTCATAAGTATCACCAAACGCATCAATAGAATTATCTTGATACTCACCAAGTTTCATAGACGCAATTACCGAGATTAATTTCTTCAGTCTTTTATTTCTACCAATAGTAGTAGCGCCTAGCTTATTACTATTTAGATCAATATCATCAAATAACCCTTTAAAGTTTTTTTCGCTTTTACTACCGGTAGCCGAACTTTCGATATGTTTAAAGTTTGCCATTAAAATTTCATTCAAATTCTCGTCTAAATCTACTACTTTATCTTCTTTTGCTTTTTGCTCTGCTTTATCTATTTTTTTTGCTAGAGTTCCAAAAAGTTCACTAGGCAGAATGAAAAAGCCTTTAGTATTAACCATATCTTCACGTACGCTATCTGCAACTTCATCCGATAGCTCAGCATAATTAAAATCTGTATTTCCGCTATCCCATTCACCTTTATTTATATAACTAGTTAGATTTTCTGATATGTACCTGTAAAATAAAATGCCTAAAACGTACTGCTTAAAATCCCAACCGTCTACACTTCCTCTAAGCTCGTTTGCAAGCGCCCACAAAGTACGATAAAGCTCCGCTTTTTCTTGCTCTCTTTTATTATCATTCATCTTTATTTTCTCCATTCATAAATAATTCTTTATATTCTTTTTCCGCACGAAGTTTAGTCATTATCTTCTCGTCTTTCAAAAGCTCGGCAATGTCCGCAGGCACTTCCCCTCGCTCCTTAGCCGCTAAATCAAAAAACAATAATCGCTCTTCTTTAGTCGGTTTTAATTGCTTTATCATTGCAAACTGTCTTAAAGGCGGTGGCGGATTTACTTTGCCACTTAAAATATCATAAAAATACGGTTTAGTTATCCCAACCGCAGTATAAAATTTTACTTTTGATATCTCTGATTTAATAATTAACTTTGCAAGCAGTTCACAAAACCGCTCTTTCTTTTTACCCCTCAAAAATCCACCCCCTTTTTTTAAAAATCCATTTCTTCAAAATAATATAGTTACCTATCCTAA
>JAVVYT010000192.1:0-2041 GCA_036650995.1 Clostridia bacterium
AATCTTCAAAAACATACTTAAAAGCAATCCTCAAAATTTGTAAAAACAACTTTAAAAATGCAATATATTAAAAAGCTAGTTTTCTTTAAAACAACGCACAACAAAATAACCACATTAAAAAATGCCACTTATATGAAAAAATTAGATTTAACATATAAGTGGCATTATATTTTGATGATTTTTTTAAAACTGCTTTTTATCTAGATTAAAAGATTATAAGCTAGCCTTTTATCTTTCGCAAAAATTATTTTACGAGCATTGGCTCTGGATTTGTAGTGCTACCGTTTATTATAAGTTCAAAGTGTAGATGTGCGCCGGTTGAGTTGCCGGTTGAGCCGACAGCACCGATTACAGCGCCTTTAGTTACTCTTTGACCCTCTGATACTGATACACTTGAAAGATGTCCATATCTTGAAATTGTGCCATTGTCGTGCTGAATTTCGATTGAAATACCAAGTCCGCCTGCTGTTCTTCCTGCTTTTATAATTGTACCTGAATCGGTAGCAATTGTAGGAGTGCCGGTAGGTGCCGGAATATCTATTGCCGGGTGGAACGACCCCCAACGTGCGCCATATGGTGATGATATATTGTATTTACCAGGTACAGGCCACGAGTATTTACCAACTGATGCTGAAACAAGTGACGAGGTATTAGCTGATGCTGTAAGTGTTACAGGGTATTTGTTTGGTTTTACACCAATTGCAACTTCTGCGTTTACTGCTGGCTTTATAGCTTTAGTTTCGATAACTTCTTGTGACTGCAAAATACCATTTATAAATAGCGCCTTTGCTGTGATTTCGTTAACTCCGTCAACCCCTGCTGTGATTAGCTTTGATGAGCCTTCTACTAGATCGTTTGATTTAACTTCGGTAGTTGTAAATGCTACTTTTTCTTCTGATTTAACAATCTTCTCTTTAGATATATTTAACTGATATTTAGCCGGTGTTAATTTTAATGTTTGCCCTACTACCAGGTTTGTAAGGTCAACGTCTTTGTTATACTCTGCAAGGTTTGTAACAGAAATGCCCTTTTGATTTGCAATTGAACTTGCTGTATCAAATGCTAAAACAGTGTATACTGTGCTGTCGTTTACTAGATATAAATTGTTTTTAAGATCCTCTAGTGTCACTAATTTTTCTTTGTTAAAAGTGTCCTCTGTAAACTTAAACTGACTGCTAAAGCTTACCTTTGCGTCCTCAAGTGGGTCAATAGCTTTTAGTAACATTGAATTTAATAGCTCTAAAACTTCGTCTTTGTTTGTGATGAACATCGCTTGATTATTATCTATTTCAAAAGAATAGCCTTTTTCTAAATCGCTTTTTGCTATCTCTTCGATGTTGTTTATTACTTTATCTTCTCCAACTGCCGACTTTGATACTAATGTATATGAGAAAACAGGAGTTTTGTCGAAAACAAAGGTTTCGCCGGTCTCTTCTGTTACTTGTTGCTCAATCTGGTTTACAGCTGATGTATATTGTAGCTCGTTTGTAACGTATCCCACTACTGTGTTGTCTACCTCTACTTTAAGTGCAAAAGTGAAAAATGTAGTTGCGGTTACAAAGCCTATTACAAGCACTGCTGTTGTCGCTGGTACCCAGTATTTAACGTTTGTCTTTATAATAGTAGGTACTTTCTTAATATCAAAACCTTTAACCTTAGCTTTTGCTTTAGTAATTACTTCGCAAGCTTTGGCTTTAGCTTTAGTAGCAGTATCAAAAGATTTCTCTTTTAAATTTAATTTCTTTATTTGGTTTTTTAATTTGTTAATAAATAACATTTCATACACCTCTAAATGATTTTAAAATTCGTTTTTTCTTTTTATATTATCTTCGGTTGTTTTTGTTATTAGTTACAATTCGGTTACAACCTGTAACAATAATAACTCTTTTTTGTAATGAATGCAAGCTTTTTTGTAATAATTGTAACAATAAACATAATTTTTCGTAATTTAATTTCTATTTTAGTAATTTTTAAACAACCACCCCCCGATTGTCACCGCAAGCCCTACAAAAAGCAAAATCCCTCGGAAAAGGATATACTT
>JAVVYT010000193.1:0-2019 GCA_036650995.1 Clostridia bacterium
AACAAGAGAAATTATAGTAAAAGAATCAATGTTTTTAAAAGTTAAGGAATTAGGAATTAAAAAAACTTAGGAGCAAACAAGCTTTAAAATCTTAAAGAGTTTACAAAACTTAAAAAGTTTAAAATAAAATTAAAATAAAGGATGGTAACAAAAATGACCAATAAGGCAAAACAACTTGTTTTTGAAACAGATAAGATGGTAGCTAATCTTAGTATTATAGCGCTTAAAAGTGCAGAGGAGTTGTCTGAAAAGATTGACAATCATCTGTTAAAGTGGCTAAACAGAAATGGTGAGATTGAGAATAACACCTTTTTAGTTGGCAATTCCTGCCCACGTTTCCAGTCAGGAGATGGTAAGGGTATGATTTACGAAACAGTACGTGGTGACGATGTTTACTTTCTTGTAGATGTTGGAAACTATAACTGTAAATACAAGATGTTCGGCACTGAAGTTCCAATGTCCCCTGATGACCACTATCAAGATTTAAAACGTCTTATCCAGGCGCTAGGCGGTAAGTCGCACAGAATTACCGTTATTATGCCAATTTTGTATGGCGGACGTCAGCACAAAAGAAGTTTTAGAGAGTCGTTAGACTGCGCAGTGGCACTTCAAGAGCTTGAAAATATGGGCGTTTCAAATATCATCACCTTTGATGCACACGATAGCAGAGTTCAAAACGCAATCCCACTTACAGGCTTTGATAATATTATGCCGTCCTACCAAATCTTAAAAGCACTCTTCAAAAAAGTTAAGGATATAAACCTATCACCTGAGCATTTAATGATAATCTCACCGGATGAGGGTGCGCTTCAAAGAAACATCTTCTACTCCTCAATTTTGGCAGTAGAGCTAGGATTTTTCTATAAAAGACGTGACTATTCAAAGGTTGTAGACGGTCGCAATCCTATTGTAGCACACGAGTATTTAGGTAGTGATGTTGAGGGAAAAGACATCTTTATTTCAGACGATATAATAGCCTCAGGCGAGAGTATGCTAGACTTAGCGTATGAGCTTAAAAAGAGAAAGGCTAATCGTATTTTCTGCTCCGCTACTTACTGCCTTTTCACTTCAGGACTTGAACTGTTTGATAAAGCATATGAGGACGGAATAATTTCAGGAATAGTTGGTACTAACCTTACTTATAGATCCCCTGAACTTCTTAAAAGAGAATGGTTTATGGAGGCGGATTTATCAAAATACATAGCTTATATTATAGCATCTTTAAATCATGATATCTCAATAAGCTTAGTTATCGACCCGCACGAGAAAATCCAAACACTAGTTAAGAAATATAAAGAGGATCAGATAAGCTAGAATATTTAATTTAAAGGAGATTTTATCTTGAAAAAATTAATGCGAATACTTTTAGTAATTGCGGCTTTAACTTTGGTTTTATCTACCGCTGTTGGCTGTTCTAAAAAAGAGGAAACTACCGACAAACCTAGTAGTAGTCAAACTACCCCCGAAAGCAAAGCACCCGAAAGTGGTAGTAGTGAAGCCCCAAAGTACGATGACGCTACAAAGCAAAAACTAGATGAAATTTGTGCTAAAGGCAAAGAGCTTTACGATGCTAAAAAATATGCCGAGGCTAAAAAAGTGCTTAAAACTGCCCTTGATATCGATCCGCTTTTCGTTCCGGCGCTTGAACTTTTAACTGTTTCTTGTAACTTTAGCGTTGATTATGAAAACTCTGTTAAGTATTCCGAGGCGATTATTGAGGCAAATCCAAACGACTCTAAAGGCTACTATTATAAAGGTCTTGCCTTTAAAGCGTGGAAAAAGCTAGAGGATTCAATAAAATGGTTTACAAAAGCTACCGAGATAAACCCAAAAGACACCTGGAGCTATTACGGAATTGCTACAATCTACGCCGATACAAATCGTAAAGAACCAGCACTTGAATTTCTTAAAAAAGCTATCGATACAAACCCTAAAGAGGTTAAAAAAACCGCCCTCGCTCAGGATTTTCATTGGCAGGATTTCTATAACGACCCCGATTTCATCGCCCTTACTAAATAA
>JAVVYT010000194.1:0-1997 GCA_036650995.1 Clostridia bacterium
AAAGATTATTTCTAGAGACGGTGAAATATTATATCTTAAAAACGAAGAGATAACACTTTTTGAAAAATGCAGTTATTTTTCAGTAATAACCTTTAATGAAAAAGCTACTGGAATTACGATAGAAAACGCAAAATATAATATGAAAAATGGCAGTTTAACAAATTCATATCCGCTTGGAATAAGCAATGAATTTATAAATAAACAAGCTACTATCTCAGTTTTAAATGGAGAAATTTATATAATAATTGAAAAATAAAGCTAGTATACAAATTAATGTATGCTAGCTTTTTTTAAAAGGTTATTCTATTTCTTTTCGGTAAAATTAAGGTATAAAGGAAGCTCTGTATCTTCGTTTATTATAGGGGTTATTGTACCTTTAATAAGGGGGAGGATATAATCTGCTATTTCTTTTCTGATAGCCAAATTGTTATAGTCAAACCATCTTTCGGGAACGTTTTTTTCGAGATTTGCAATTTCTAAAACATTAGCGGTTGTGATAGAATATTTATATGGATTAGAAGAAATTCTCTTATAGCATAATGTGACCCCTGAGCTACCCTCTATTGCGACTTTAACGGCAGTCTTACCAATTTCAAAGGCTTCATCAATATCGGTTTTAGAGGCAAGGTGAGCCGAACAACGCTGCATTACGTTTGGCACAATAGAGCGAACTTTACAGCCGATTTCATCTTTTACAAGCCCTTCTAGATATTCCCCAACACCTGCTAGATATGAGTGGCCAAAGATATCCTTTTCACCGCTTTTAGTACCCATACCAACATAGCCACCTGTTTTATCTTTAATGCCCTCGCTTACAACTGCAATTACTGTATGGGTTTTATTTAATTCTTCTTTAATTTGATTTATAAATTCTTTCTCATCAAAAGTAACTTCTGGAAGAGAGATTATTTGAGGATGAACACCGCCAAGGATTTTAGGTAGTCCGGCTGATAAAGTAAGCCAGCCAGCAGTTCTTCCCATAATTTCTATAATGACTACATTTTTAACAGGATATATTTCACTATCAAGGATAATTTCACTTACAGTATGGTAAAGGTATTTTGCACTACTACCATAACCTGGAGTATGATCGGTAATTGTAAGGTCATTATCAATGGTTTTTGGAATACCAATAGCTTTAATATCAAGGTTTTCGGCTTTGAAAAAAGCATCAAGCTTTGCTACTGTATCCATCGAGTCGTTACCACCGATATAAAAAAAGTAACCAATATTATGAGATATTAGCGTATTTTTAATTTTGCTATATATTTCTTTTGAGCTATCGTCATAGTTAGGTAATTTATGTCTACAAGAGCCAAGAGCCATTGCCGGTGTTTGCTTTAAAATGGCAATATCCTTGTCGTCTGATATGTTTGTGAGATTTACGAGGTTGTCCTCAATAACACCTACTATTCCATTTAGAGAGCCAAATATTTCACCGATTTCTTTACTGTTAGAGCTTTCTTTAATAACTCCGGCTAAAGAAGAGTTGATTGCAACACTAGGACCTCCTGATTGACCGACTAATATATTTTTCATAATGTAACTTAGCTTAAAGTGTAAATTTAAGCAACTCCTTTTGTAAATTTTTCGTGAATCGATATTTTTATTATACAGCTTTTGTCCTATAAATTCAAGTGGAAAGAGTATTTTTTATCAAAAAATATCTAATATAAGGTGAAGATAATTAATTGACAATGATTTTTCGATATGCTATACTATAATATGAATAGGAGGTTTTTAAATGAAAAAAATAAAAATAATTTGTGACTCCTCTTGCGATATAAAAAAAGATTTCGCTGTTTCTAATAATATAGAGGTTTTACCGATTACTATTATCTTTGATGACAAAGAATACAAAGATTATTATGACTTTGATCCAGATGAGTTTTATAAAATGTTAGATGAAAATACCGGAGATTTACCATCTACTTCTCAGGTGGCACCTAAAGCTTTTATAAAAGCTTATGAAAAAGCTGCAAGTGAAGGGTATGACG
>JAVVYT010000195.1:0-1930 GCA_036650995.1 Clostridia bacterium
ATACCCTTTTCTTAGTGCTATTTTTTTTATTCTTTTTTTATTTTTATTTCTACTTTTTCATTTCTGATTTTTTATTTTTACTTTTTTTGCTTTGCTTTTACTTCTGCTTTATTTATTTCTACTTTTTCATTTCTGCTTTTTTTATTTTTGCTTTTTTGCTTTGCTTTTTTCATTTCTGCTTTTTCATTTCTGCTTTTTTTATTTTTACTTTTTTTACTTTGCTTTTTTGCTTTGCTTTATTGTTTTTACTTTTATTTTAATGCTAGCAAATTTTACTATTATAAAATGTTTTTTTAGTAAAGGCAAAGTTTTTAAAAATACTAGTTTTTATTTTTAAGGAGTAGTTTTTGTTTTATATCCCAAAGTTTCTTAGATAAATCGACATAATACTTATGAGGATTTTCAAAGCGGAGTAGCTCTTTATACAGCTTAGAAATTTCGGTTTTGCTATACTCTCTTATCTCTTCTAAAGACGGATTTTCATACACTAGTTTGCCATTTTTGAAAATTCTTTTTAAAAGTGATACTGCTGTAAAGTTTGTAATGGTTTTGGTTTTCCAGGAATAGTCGGGGTCGAAAATCGTAAGAGGCATATCCTCGTTTATCTTTTCGCTATGAAGGGTCACAAGGTCGGCTATTGCTTTTCCAGAAATATTATCAAAAAGCCTATACACCTTTTTAAAATGCGGGTTTGTAATTTTAATAACGTTTTCAGAAATTTTTATTTTAGGGATAATCTTACCGTCCTGCTCAATAGCGGCTAGCTTATACACTCCGCCAAAAACCGACTCGCTTTTAGAGGTTATTAGTCGCTCGCCGACACCGAACATATCTATTTTAGCACCCTCACTCAAAATTGAGGCAATGATATTTTCATCAAGAGAATTTGACGCCATAATTTTACAATCAGGGTAGCCTGCTTTATCTAACATTTCACGCACTTTTATTGAAAGATATGTTATATCCCCTGAATCAATGCGAACACCGACAGGTCTTATATTTAGTGGCTTTAACACTTCATCGAAAACACGAATAGCGTTAGGGAGTCCTTGTTTTAATGCGTTAAAAGTATCGATAAGTAGTAGGCAATTATGCGGATAAAGTGTTGCAAAAGTCTTAAAAGCCTCGTACTCTGAATCGAACAACTGAATCCAAGAATGTGCCATTGTGCCATACAAAGGGACTTTAAACATCTCCCCTGTAAGCGTGCAAGAAGTTCCATTACAGCCACCGATATATGCCGCTCTAGCACCTAAGTTTGCAGCATCATACCCCTGCGCTCTGCGTGCGCCAAACTCGGTGACCGGTCGCCCTGCCGCCGCTCTTACTATCCTATTAGCTTTTGTCGCAATTAGTGATTGGTGGTTAAACGTTGCTAATAGCATTGTTTCTAGTAGTTGTGCCTCTATAATCGGCGCTCTTACAGTGAGGATTGGCTCATCGGGGAATATCGGTGTTCCCTCTGGAACTGCCCATATATCGGCGGTTAATTTAAAGTTTTCTAGATACTCTAAAAATCCATCGCAAAAGTTGCCTGTTTTTCTTAGGTATGAAACGTCCTCTTTTGTAAAAGAAAGATTTTTCAGATACTCTATTGCCATCTCTAGACCTGCCGCTATCGCAAATCCACCGCTATCTGGCACACTTCTGAAAAAAATATCGAAGTAGGCTATTTTACAGCCCATATCACTTCTATAATATCCGTCTGCCATTGTAAATTCGTAATAGTCGCATAACATCGAAAGATTTTGCCTGTTTTCCATCTGAAAAATCCCCTTTTTTAATTTACTCTTTTTTTAATTTTCTCTTTTTATTTAAACACTATATTTTTTATCTTTTTAAATTTTCTCTTTTGAATTTATAAACACTTATTTTATCTTTTTGAATTTTTTTTATTTATAAATTTATTTATAGAAACTTTTTTATCTTT
>JAVVYT010000196.1:0-1895 GCA_036650995.1 Clostridia bacterium
AAAAAGCTAAGGTTTAATACCTCAAATGAGGGAGCGTATGCTCTATACTATATCGTAAAAGCGACAGCCACCAAAGGTACCGAAACAAAACAGCTAGTGTCACGGCCGACTTTAGTTACAATAAAAACTAAAACCACCCCAAACACAGCGGCAGTAATTCTCACTAAAAGAGTAACAGAAAACTCTGCTGAAATAAATTCCGGAGATAGCTTTATTTTAAAACTAGCTAAAACCGATAACACCTTAAAAAGCGATGTGGTCCTTATTTCAAATGTCGGTGAAAACTCAAAAACCGTTATGCTAGCGCCCGGTGAGTACACTATAACCGAGATTGATGCTATGAATTATGACCTTGTAGATATTAGCGGTAATAAAGGAGCTTTTAATTCTGCTACTAAAACCTATACCTTTTCAGTTGTAAAAGGCGATGTTGTAAATATAGTAGTTAATAATGCAAAAACAAGTTCAGATGGCATTACCGCAGGAATTAATAATAATCTAGCCACCTAGAAAAATTTAAATGCAATAAATAAACTAGCTAAGAAATGTAAGGTATATATAGTAGCTAAAAATATAAGCGATTAAAATTAATTAGCAAAGAAAATTAATTAGCAAAGAAAAAAATTAGTGGATAAAAATAAATTAGCTAAAAAAGAAAGGGGAGATAGAAACTGGAAAAGTTAAAAAAGCTTTTTAGAGCAATTACTCATAAAAAATTTAAAATCGGCAAAATATCCGTTTCTATCGGGGCTATGGTCGCTGTCGTAGCACTTGCATCCCTTGCTGTACTTGCTTTTTATAATATAAAAGCCTCTTTTGGAAACGTCTTTGAAATGCCAAACGAAAGCTCTCGCATTGTAGAAGATTTCTCACCGCCTGTAAAATGGAATGGTGAAAAAGTCACTAAAAAGGTAGCCTTTGAAAACACTGGAAACGTAAAGCTAGTACTAAGATTTCAGTATGCCGAAAGTTTTACCAAAGCCGATGGCACCCTTCTTCCAAACACCAGTGCAGGACTAGATGTAGTCGATAAAGTTTGGACGTCACCTAATGGCACAGTATCATCAGCCGAACTTCAAACCTCTTGGACAAAAGGGGCGGACGGTTGGTATTATTATAAATTCGTTATGAAACCTGCCGACAAAGTGTTTATAATGGATAATATAAAAGCAAAAACAAGTCCTTTCTCGGCAGAGTATCAAAATGCTAAGTATAAGCTATCCTTTGTCTATGAAACAATGATGATAGATACCGCTAATATAACAAAACTATGGAACAAAACACCCACTATAACAGGTAATACTGTTACTTGGAATTAAAAGATACGGAGAATAATATGTTTTTAAAAGTACTTAAAGTAGCACTTCAAACTCTAGCAATTATCTGTTATATCGTGATTTTCGGTTTCGTAGCAATGATAGTTCCAATTGTCTTCGGGCATACACCGATTGTAATTCAGTCCCCGTCAATGGAGCCGTCTATTAAAACAGGCAGTATTGTATATTACCATAAGATAGACTCTATAAATGATTTAAACATAGGCGATGTAATCACCTTTAGAAATGCAGAAAACTCCCCACTTGTAACGCATAGAGCTATGCTTGTTGATAAAGATATAAATGCTATCCGTACTATGGGCGACGCTAACCCTAGCCTTGATAATGAGCCTATCCATTTTGAAAATATTGTCGGTGTCGTTGGAAAATTCTATCTTCCTAAAGTTGGATTTTATATGACCTATGCAAAAAATCCTATCGTTATAGCAATTGTTGCTTTTATAATAGTAGCAAACTTAGCAGTTTCAAGTATTGTAAATAAAAAAGAGCAAAAACTCGAAGAAGAGCAAGAAAAGCTAAATGCCCCAAAAGAAGATACTCCCGATAAATAAGCTAAAT
>JAVVYT010000197.1:0-1879 GCA_036650995.1 Clostridia bacterium
ATCCTTTTAATTTTAAAATCTAAACTTTTGCTTTTTCTGAAATAACCTTTTAATTTTAAAACTAACTTTTCGTTTTTCTGAAATATCTTTTATCTCTAAAACCTAAACTTTCGCTTTTTCAAAATATCCCTTTTCTTAAAACTAGCTTTCGCTTTTCTGAAACATCTTTTTTTTAATACTAACTTTTTGCTTTTTAAAATATCCTTTTATCTTTAAAACAAAACTTTTGCTTTTCTGAAACATCTTTTTTTAAAACTAGCTTTTTGCTTTTTCAAAATATCTTTTTAGCTTAAAAAACGATATTTAATTTTTTACTAATAGTTTTTTAGTTTTTAACTTTTAAACTTTTTAACTTTTTAACTTTTAAAAACCAAGCTACAAAAGGCAATATTTTACTATTATAAAAAAAACAGGGCTGCAACAATTCGTTACAGCCCCGTATCTTCTCTAATTATTTGCCGTAATATGCTGTACGATAAATTTCTTCGAGTTCTGAGATTAGTGGGTAGCGTGGGTTTGCGTTCGTGCATTGGTCATCGAAAGCATTTTCAGCAAGCTTGTGTAGATTTGCAAAGAATACTGTTTCATCTACGCCGCACTCTTTAATTGACATAGGAACATTTAGTGTACGCATAAGATCCTCGACTGCTTTAATAAGACTTGCAATCTGCTCTTCTTTAGTGTTTCCGCCAAGGTCTAGTTGACGTGAGATTTTTGCATAACGTCTATCTGCAACATATTCACCATATTTAGGGAATATTGGGAATTTAGTAGGAAGCTCTGAGTTATATTTAATAACGTGTGGAAGAAGGATAGCATTTGCACGTCCGTGAGGGATATGGTACTCACCGCCTAGTTTATGAGCTAGTGAATGGTTAATTCCAAGGAACGCATTAGAGAATGCCATACCTGCCATACAAGACGCATTGTGCATCTTTTCTCTAGCCACTTCGTCGTTAGCATCTGCATAGCTACGTGGTAGATATTTAAAGACAAGCTCAATTGCTTTCATTGCAAGTCCGTTTGTATAATCTGAAGCTAGTACTGATACAAAAGCCTCTATTGCGTGGGTTAAAACGTCCATACCTGTATCTGCTGTGATAGATTTAGGCATTGTAGCTACAAACTGAGGGTCAATGATAGCAACGTCTGGAGTTAACTCGTAATCAGCTAAAGGATATTTAATGTTGCCATTTTCCTTGTCGGTAATTACTGAGAATGATGTTACCTCACTACCTGTACCTGATGTTGTAGGGATAGCAACCATTTGTGCTTTTTTGCCAAGGTTTGGAAATGCGTAAGCACGTTTTCTGATATCCATAAACTTCTGACGAAGTCCGTCAAAGTCTACTTCAGGATGCTCATAGAATAACCACATTCCTTTAGCAGCATCAATTGCCGAGCCACCGCCGAGTGCGATAATTACATCAGGGTTAAATGCGTTCATAGCACGTACGCCACGATTTAATGTTTCTACTGATGGATCAGGCTCTACCTCTGAGAATATCTCGCAGTGGCAATGCTCTGGTCTTTTTCTTAGGTAATATAAAAGCTTATCAACATAGCCGAGTTTTAACATCATAGGGTCTGAAACGATAAATGCACGGGTTATATTTGGCATTTTTTCAAGGTATGAAACTGAGTTTTTCTCAAAGAATATCTTAGAAGGAATTTTAAACCACTGCATGTTAACTCTCCTTTTTGCTATGCGTTTTTTATTTATAAGATTTACGCTTGATACGTTAGAGGTGGTTGAGTTACGTCCGAACGAACCACAGCCTAGTGTAAGTGATGGTGTGTTTGTGTTGTAAATATCACCGATAGCACCTTGTGATGATGGTGAATTTACGATTACACGTCCAACCTTCATGGCACTTCC
>JAVVYT010000198.1:0-1858 GCA_036650995.1 Clostridia bacterium
ACTTAAAACCAGTACTTGTGCAGGGGGACAAAGCGGCGGAGCAGGTAGCGGTGGCGATTGAATATTTTAACACCGAAAAGACGGTTGATGTGCTTATAGTCGGGCGAGGCGGAGGAAGCACAGAGGATTTATGGGCATTTAATTCTGAGCGGATAGCCTATGCAATATATAATTCCAAAATCCCTGTTATATCGGCGGTCGGTCACGAGGTGGATTTTACCATTTCGGATTTTGTAGCGGATATACGAGCAGCGACACCGTCAGTAGCGGCAGAAGTTGCAACACCAGACAAGCTTCAGTTAATTCAGAAATTCAAGAATTTAAAGGTACGACTAACGTCACTTATTGAAAAGGAGCTAGCCTTTAAAAAACAACAGTTAGCAACACTTAAAGCAAGCGAGATGTTAAAAAGTCCTAAAAGATACATTGACGATAAAAAGCAGATAGTAGATTACGACATTGAGCGGTTAAAATCTGCGTTTAAAGATATATTAACCATAAAAAAGCAGTTATTAGCGGTACAGAAAACTACTTTAAAAGCGATAAACCCAACTGCTGTATTAACAAGAGGATATTCGATAATAACCGACAACAAAGGCAAAGTAGTGTCTAAAGTGGAGCAGATGAAAAAAGACGATGATGTCAAGGTGAAGTTATCGAATGGCACAGCGGATTGCAAAGTAAACGCAATTAATAAAAACAAAGGGGCGTAGACAAATGGAAGAGAAAAAGTTGACATTTGAAGAGGCACTTAAAAAGCTAGAAGAGATAGTAAAAGTTTTAGAGCAAGGCTCAGCACCGCTAGACGAGGCGATAAAATATTACGAAGAAGGCACAAGTCTTTCAGATTATTGTACAAAAGTGTTAGCAACGGCGGAGCAGAAAGTAACTATTTTAGTGACAGATGCAAACGGTGACACCGAAGAGCAGGACTTTAAAATGAAAAAAGAGGAAGCTTAAATGAACAAACATTTAGAAAGCACTTTAAAAGAGTACACAGAAAAAGTAAATGACAAGCTAAAGTTATTTTTACCAGACTATGACGCACTTCAAAAGAGTGTTTTTAAGGCTATGGCATACAGTGTAAACGCAGGTGGCAAAAGGCTAAGACCCGCTTTAACAATGGAGTTTGCGAAGATAACCAACTTTGAAAACTCACCTTTAGTTATGGAAAGTGCGGCCATTATAGGGGCAAGCATTGAATGTATTCACAGCTATTCTTTAATACATGACGATTTACCAGCAATGGATAATGACGATTTACGACGTGGAAAGCCTACAAACCACAAGGTTTTTGGTGAGGCAACAGCGATACTTGCAGGGGACGGACTACTTAATTTATCGGCGGAGATTATTTTAAACCATTGCGAGTTGTCATCGGAGCAAAAGCTAGATGTTTTAAGTCAAGTTTATACAAGCTCTGGAGTTAGCGGTATGATAGGCGGTCAGATTGTGGATATGGAGTTTGAGGAAAAGACAGCGGACATTGACACTTTAAACTACATCTACGCATTGAAAACAGGCGCACTTTTTGAGGCGGCTTGCGTTTCAGGGTGTATCTGCGGTGGGGATTATGGCAAGATTGCATCAGCCAGAGCCTTTGCTAGATATTTAGGAATTGCCTTTCAGATAACAGATGATATTTTAGACGTTACCGGAAATGTAGATACACTTGGTAAAAATACAAAAAGTGATGAAGAGAGCTGTAAGTCAACCTATGTATCACTTTTAGGGCTAGATCAAGCGAAAGAAAAAGCTAAGTTTTATATTGATAAAGCGAAAAAAGAGCTTTCAAATTTTGACAAGAGCGAGTTTTTAGAAGAACTTTGCGATATGATACTTACAAGAGAAGTATAAA
>JAVVYT010000199.1:0-1842 GCA_036650995.1 Clostridia bacterium
TATATTTACTAGCTTATCGGAATTGTTATTAACATTTGAATTTACTAAAACCTTGCCTTTTAAGATAAGCTCTTTAGCTGTATTCCTTGAAACTAAAAACGCAGAGGATACAATTAAATCCAGCCTTAACGAGGAAACGGTATCGGATATTATTTTAAAATCATCAGCTTTTATAGATAGCATATCTCTTGTGATTTCTAAGACTTTAACAGATTTCCTGCCGACTTTGTTATACTCTAATAATATTGTATCTAAAATATCCGACATCAAAATAATATCAGCACCAGTACTAGTAACTATTATATCGCCGAACATCTCTCTTTTTATATTTTGCCCCATAAGTGAGCCTAGATAATCTTTATGTGCTAAAGTGTCTTGCTTTGATTTTATTACCCTTAAATATGAAACGCCATTAATATTACAGTCGAAATCCGCTTTGAAAAAACAAACTTTTCTGATGGCATCATCATACCCACCGTCAAAAAAATAGTTTTTGCATTTAATGGTATTTAAAAAAGTGGTGATAAGTAGCTGTTCTTTTTCATCGAGAAAGTTTGTGTGCGTTAAAATACTCTTGTTGTTATTTAATGTATATTTATCTAAAACTTTTGTGAGCAAAAGATATTCATCATCATTTTTTGCGAGCTTTTTGCAGATTTCTTTATTACTTTCCATTTGTTGCCTTTCTTTATAAATCTATTACCATAAATTAGCAGAGCGGTAAATTTCACTTAGATTTTGCAGATTACTTTAAATTGTCATTTTTCTTTTTTTATTAATTACGATAACATTCTAGCATATTAAAAATCAATTTTCAAACAAATGTTGTTTTTTCGGTTTAAATATGGTAAAATAAAAAAATCAAATTAGCTAGAAAGAAGTTTTTTTATAGTGTCAAAGCAATATTTTTATGATGAATACGACGTCCTTGTAATAGGGGCAGGTCACGCTGGCTGTGAAGCGGCTCTTGCCTGCGCACGTCTTAATATGCGTACACTTCTTACAACATTATCCCTAGACAGCATAGCAAATATGCCTTGCAATCCCTCAATAGGCGGAACTGCCAAAGGGCATTTAGTTTTTGAAATAGACGCACTTGGTGGGGAAATGGGCAAAGCCGCTGATTTTAGTATGTTACAATCTCGTATGCTAAACACTGGCAAAGGCGCTGCTGTTTATTCTCTTAGAGTACAATCGGACAGAAAAAAATACAGTAGTTATTTTAAAAATGTTCTTGAAAACACCGAAAACCTCGAAGTAAAGCAAGCCGAAATTGTGGATATTATCGCAACTGATAATAAGGTAGATTATGTCGTTACAAGCCTTGGTGCTAAAATAAAAACCAAAGCTGTCATAATGGCAACAGGTACATACCTTAAAAGTCGCTGTATTGTTGGTGAGGCATCGATAATTCAAGGACCGGACGCACTTCCATCAGCGGCGGCACTATCAACCGCAATTTCAAATTTAGGCATTGAAATAATGCGTTTTAAAACAGGAACACCACCTAGAATAAATAGCAACAGTGTAGACTTTTCAAAGATGGAACTCCAAACAGGGGACGATAACATTACAAAATTCAGTTTCAAATAAATGCAGTTGCTACCTTACCTATACTAATGAAACAACGCATCAAATTATCCGTGATAATCTTCATAGAAGTCCGCTTTATAGTGGTGAAATAAAAGGCACAGGACCTAGGTATTGCCCGAGTATCGAGGATAAAGTTGTGCGTTTTGCGGATAAAAAAAGACATCAGATTTTTGTAGAGCCTTTAGGACTTGATACTAATGAAATGTACGTTCAAGGGCTTTCAAGCTCACTTCCGGAAGATGTTCAGCT
>JAVVYT010000200.1:0-1800 GCA_036650995.1 Clostridia bacterium
CTATTACAGTTGATATAAGTAAAGGCATTGCAACCTCTACTGTGCCAGATGTAATAGGACTTACCGAAACGCAGGCAGGCGACGCACTTAGAATAGCAGGTTTTTCAGTAAAACCAAAATATGAGATTAGTGAAACAGTCCCGGCAGGCTGTGTTATAAGAACAACTCCTGATAAAAACGCACCAACTACAAAAGGTGCTGAGATTACTGTTTATATAAGTTCAGGCTCACTTGTTAAAAAGATATCAGTTCCTAATTTAATAGGTAAATATGAGCGAGAAGCTATGGACGCAATTAGAGATGCAGGACTTGATTATTCAGTTGCATATCAAGACGATAATTCTAGTGATTCAGGAAAAGTAATTCGTCAAAGCCCATCAAAAGGCACATTAGTTGACCCTAATACTGTAATTACAATCACAGTAACACAAAAGTCCGGAGTATAATGAGTACTAAAACAGGACGGATAATAAAAGGTGTTGGTGGACTTTATACAGTAAATTCTAATGGAAAAGAGTATCTTTGCAAGGCAAGAGGTGCTTTTAGAAATAAGAATATAACTCCAGCACCTGGTGATATAGTGGATTTTACTGATACAAAAAATGAGAGTTCTAACTGCTCAATTGAAAATATTCATAATCGTAAAAATGAATTTAGACGCCCATTTATTGCAAATATTGATGTGCTTTTAATTGCTGCATCAGTAAATAATCCTCCGCCTAATCTTTACTTAATTGATAAACTAATTGCAATTGCGACATTAAAAGAGATTTTGCCAATAGTAGTGGTTACAAAATCAGATTTAGATGAAGATAAGGCAAAAGAAATATATAATATTTATTCTAATGCCGGTATTAAATGCTTTATAGTATCTTCAGTTAATAAAACAGGGATACAAGAATTTAAAGAGCAACTAAAGAATAAACTTTGTGTATTTGCCGGAATATCAGGGGTTGGAAAATCAAGTCTTATTAATGAGCTTGATATAAATATTGATATGATAGTAGGCTCACTTAGCGAAAAATCAGGGCATGGTAAACACACTACAAGACATACCGAGATTTTTTTTGCTAGCGATAATATTTTAATTGCAGACACACCCGGGTTTTCAACTATCTGGACACGTGAGTATGACAACATAATAGCTAGTGAAGTAAAGGACGGTTTTATAGAATTTTCACGGTTTAAAGACGATTGTAAGTTTAAAGATTGTAGCCATAATGGTGGAGAAAACTGTGGAATTATAAAGGCACTTAATGCAGGAAAAATAGAAAAATCAAGATATGAAAACTATCTTTTGATTTGTGAGGAACTAAAAGATGCTAAAAAATGGCAAAAGTAATAGATGTGTTATTTTAACAGCAATTGGTATTACAAAAAAAGTTATAAACCTAGCAGGCATTACTAGCGACGATTTAGTAATTGCAGCTGACGGTGGAATTGATTTTGCCATTAAATATGGTGTTAAAGTGGATTTATATATTGGTGATAAAGACTCTGCTATTTGCAAAAAAACATCTGTTGAAGAGATTGTTTATAAAGCCGAAAAAGACGATACCGATACTATGCTAGCCATTCAAAAAGGACTAGAGCAAGGCTATAAAGAGTTTTTAATACTAGGCGGAACTGGTGGTAGACTATCGCATACAATTTCTAATATGCAGTGTCTTAAATATCTAAATTGCAATAATGCTAGCGGAAAGATTATATCTACTGACTGTCATATTTATTATCTTAAAAATACTAAGATAACACTTTTTGAAAAATGCAGTTATTTTTCAGTAATAACCTTTAATGAAA
>JAVVYT010000201.1:0-1769 GCA_036650995.1 Clostridia bacterium
CTTTTTACTGCTTTGATTTTTCAAGTATTAGCTTTTCTAAGGTTTGCATATTTTAAAAAAGTTAATTTCATTCTACGAAAACGAGTAGGGGAAAGTGGCTATTTATCTAGCTTTATGACCGCATTAAAGGAAATTTTATCCTCTACTTTACCGTCAAAATAAATGCCATTTTCAGTAGGTTTTGAGCATACATTAAGTGTTTCACCTGCAAAGACCTCGTTTTTATAGTTTATCAAAAGTTCAGAGATAAATCTGCCCTCTAAAAGCTCCGGTATTGCATCGGAAATAATATCGGTATAGACAGCATTATTAAGGTGGTTATTAGCGTCTATCACACTATAACCTATATACCTTTTATAGCACAAGCTAGTACCCTGCTCGCTTTTTATAGTAGAGGGAATAGGCATATCATTTGAAAGCCCTTGCCCTTTTGGTAACTCGTAAGGAAAGAGGGAGGGACGAATAATATGACGTGCCGAATACTTTATTATAGGCCACGCACTAGACACCGCTCCTATTAGCTTATCTTCATTATTGTAGATATTAAAATAGCGGATAAACTGCGCTCCGTGTGAGCCGTCGTGCCAGGTTTTGATATGAAAGGTATCGTATAGTTTCGGATAGGAGGATATCTTTATATGGTACTTTGAAATTAAAAATACAATATCCTGCATCTTTAAAAATGCGTATGAATAACCAAACTTTTCAAATTGCATACCTGCCGCCTGCTGAGTGTGGCGGAGTAGCGAAGAGAGCTTTATAAAACCATTTTTATCAATCTCATCAAACGTTACAGTATGCGTATAGGTGTAGATATTTTGCTCCATATATAAGTTATCTCCTTTTATTAAATGAGCTTAAAGGGTGGCGATAAATCTATCAAAGCCAGCGTTTCCAACATCGTCGTCTTTGAAGATACCACAGTTATTTAGTACCTTTTCAAATACCTTGCCGACCTTTTCGTAAACTTCATCTTGCGATTTAACACCGCTTTTCTTTAAGTCATTATAAAAATCAAGGTGGATAGGCAGTTTAGTAGCTATCTCGTTTTCATCGATATCACCATTTAAAGCATCAGCGATTATTTTAAGCTCGTCTTTTAATCGTGCCGGCAAAACAGCAAGACCCATAACCTCGATAAGCCCTATATTCTCTTTTTTGATGTTGTGATACTCGCTGTGTGGGTGGAAAATGCCAAGAGGATGCTCACTTGTAGTGCGGTTGTTTCGAAGTACAAGGTCAAGCTCAAACTTGCCATTTTTAAACCGTGCAATCGGTGTAATGGTATTGTGTGGCTCGGTCGTTTTTGCAATGAGTGAAACAGTTTCGTCTGAATACCCTCTAAAGGTGTCTAGAATGTGGCTCGCAAGGGAAACTAGGCTTGTTATGTTTTCACTTGTAAGACGAATAACTGTTAGTGGCCATTTTATCTTTTGCACTAAAACATCGTCATAACCCTTTAAAGCATAGTCTTTTGTAGCCTTAGCGGTTGCCATAGGAAAGTCAAATCGTCCGCCCTGAAAATGCTCGTGCGATAAAATAGAGCCTCCTACAATCGGCAGATCAGCATTTGAGCCTACAAAATAATGTGGGAACATCGAAACAAACTCAAGTAGTTTTTTAAAAGTAGAGCCGTCTATTACCATTGGAGTATGCTCACTGTTTAAAATAATGCAGTGCTCGTTGTAGTAAACGTAAGGGGAGTACTGGAAAAACCATTTTTCATTATCAAGTGTAATCGGTAGTATGCGGTGGTTTGCTCGTGGTGG
>JAVVYT010000202.1:0-1719 GCA_036650995.1 Clostridia bacterium
GAGGCTGTATTCTCGTTTACAAGCACGACAGCGGGTATTCTAAGCTCGTTTTGCCCTTCGGTAGTATAAACTTTAGGCTCTAGTGGTTTGTTATTATTGTCTAGTAATCCTGTTTTAAATTTTATCGTTATTAAGTTGCCTTTTGGCATTAGATTATCAAGGCATTTTGCAATTGCCTCAAGCTCTCCACCGGGATTATTGCGAACGTCAAAAATAAGTCCTTTAAGGTTTAGTTCGTATGCTCTATCCACTTCTTTTTTAAGAAGTTCAGCAACTTTGCCTTCAAATTCAGTTATCCTTATAAATCCGATATTATCATTAATTATTTTAAGTGGAGTTACAGGAATTTTTTCAAAAACACTTCTTTGAACATTAAATTCCATCTCCTTATCATTCCGCAAAATGGTAAGCTTTACAGTTGTGTCGACTGCTCCTAAAATCTCTGTCATAGTACCTTCGTACCCTAAAATAATTACCTCTTTATCATTCACTTTAGTTATGATATCAGATGCTAATAACCCTGCTTTTTCTGCCGGAGAGTTTGGCATAACATAGATTATGAAAAGTCCTTTTTTAAAGTCTGTCGGGTCAACATTAATGCCAATCCCTTCAAACTCACCTTTAGTATTTTGCATAACACTATCGTATTCTTCTTTTGTTAAATAACTGCTATGAGGGTCGCCAAGTCCTGCTATATAGCCTGTTAGCATACCGTCTAACAGATTTTTCTCGTCAAACTCGCCAACAAAGTTTTGTTTTACAAGCTCGTCTACTCCCATTAAAGTTCCTATTAGTTCATTGCTATTATTTAGCATTTCATTTACTTTAGTAAACTTTATACTAAAAAATGAAAACGTTGCAACGAAGGTTACTGTAATTGAGATTATTACTGCACATATTGTAGTGGTTATTGAAATTTTCTTTTTCATTATTACTCCAAAAACTTCAATTAAAAGGTCATTTTAATTGAAGTTTTATAATTTGTTTTTTTATTTAATTATCTTTATTTAAAAAACTGCATTGGATTTATTACTGTTCCGCCTGCCATAACTTCAAAATGAAGGTGCGGTCCTGTTGAGTTACCCGTTGTGCCAACTTTACCTATAACATCGCCTTTTTTAACTACTTGCCCCACACTAACTGAAGATGAATTAAAATGCATATAGGTGGTTATCATATTAGAGCCTATATCAATTGATACCATATTTCCGCCCCATCTATCCCAGCTAGCAAAGATTACAACTCCGCCAACAGCTGCGTGACATGGTGAATTAAATATTCCGCCACCAGATATATCTACACCTTTATGGAATTTTAGTTTTCCGCTAAATGGGTCTTTTCTCCAACCAAAAGGACTAGTTATTGTTTTAAATCCTGGAGTTGGCCAACCGAACCCTTCGCCATTATAATCAAATGATGGAAATGTAGGTTTGCCATTCGGATTATTTGCAAGCTCTTCTTGTCTTTTTCTTTCGTTTTCAGCGGCAATCTCTGCTAGTTGCTTGTTTATAGCACTTTCAGCCTCGTCTGCTGCTTTTTCTTTTGCTAAGTAGGCATCAACATCTTGCTCAATTGCTTTCATTAATGCATTACTTTTTTCTATCTGAGATTTTTGCTCGTTTCTTTGGAGTTCTAAAAGTGCCTTAGAGCCTTCGTTTGTTTCTTTATTCTTCTCTATGCCTTCTTTTAAATCCTTGATTTTATTAATCTCTACTGTCA
>JAVVYT010000203.1:0-1687 GCA_036650995.1 Clostridia bacterium
TTTACAGTTTGCTGTGTGACGGCATTGTATTTAACGAGAGTCGGCATCGTGGGATCGCCCTCCTCATTCCTTTGCATAACCGAGTCCATCATAATGAGGGGCATAGTGGTATAGTCATTTTTATAGTAGTAGGCTATTTCAATAGCTGCGAAAACAATCATAACAACTGCCAAAATAGCCATTGCACTGAAAAATACTTTTCCTAAGGTTGTAATCCTATGAACAAAAAAGTTCGGGTACTGTTTTAAAAAGAGGGCTTTATCCGCTTTGGTAAGAGTATCAAAATATCTTGGCATTCCCATATAATCAAAGGGTGCGTACAATTTGGCGTTAATACACCTATTTATAAAATGAGTCTTAGTTATGCCGGCATATAAAGATGCGCCGATCATAATTGCCGCTGAGGTTGCCATTAATGAAAGCATGGCAATTTCAGCTATCTGATTTATGTTACCATAAAGAATGTTATTGTCTGAATTCATATTGTTAGCTCTAATTGAATCGGAAGTCATTGCAACTTTTCCATTAAATAGCTCTCTATCAACTCCGTCATAAATCGAGGTAACTGGTGCTTTTTTTAAATCCATAGCAGAAACCTCTGCACGGATTTTCTGCCAATTTTCTTCGGTGTTTGCCGATGTGTTAATAAATGGTGTTGCTCCAACAATTGATATCATCTGATACTCCGCCTCGGTTAAAACTTTTGCCATTGCGTGAAAATCATATGACTCTAGCTCTTGACTTTGCATTACTAAATCAGCTAGTGTTTTTATTTCTGGTCGATACCAATCCTCATACTTAAAGTTTTTTAAAACAGCATATGAAGTAGCGGATTCTGAAAACGACATTTTGTTTTCGGGGGTATAGTTTTCGTCAACAATTTCCATTGCTATCTTTTCCTGCTCGTCTGTAAAGTCGCCTGTGCCAACTTCTTTGTCTATAATTTCCTGCACTGCAAGATACTTTTGAATATCCGGTACCATCATCGATAACACTTGTTTTAAAGTAATTGCACGAATGTTTAAAGAGTCATCTCTTGATGCTTCTATAATACCTGTCGGTCCAAGATTTGAAAGACGTTCCATCCAAGAAACTTTGTCATTTCCCCTGTCGTCTTTTCCATATGGTGTACAAGCTAGTGCAAGGTTACGCTTGATAACTGATAAATAAGCGCCACTAGACTGCATAAAAATGGTAGATAGTCTATCTTCAGAAACGGAATTGTCTAGTAATAAATCGCCCATAAGCATACCTGAATCATCCTCTTTGTATGCGTTTATCATATCGTGAGCATACTTTGCGGCAGGACTTCCTATTATATAGTTTGCACGATATTCGTATACTCCGTGTTTTAACATAGAAATAACTTTGTCTGAAGCTTCCTTTTGCTGTTTTATTAAATCTTCATACTCAGAGAAAGAATAGCCACCGTTCATATTCATAACTGCAATATCGGTAATGGCTTCCTTTGGATTTTTGGTGGTTTTGTAGCCTACATAAAGTGCATCGTTAAATCCTATGTCATACTCATCTGATGCTAGTTTGTATCCATTATTGAGTAGATACTGCTTTGCCTCGGCTTTTGAGCAAACATCATCGGTAGCAAACTTAATCTCGCTTATGTACTCCTTATTTGATGCCGCAAAGGTATTAAGTGAGCATGCCATAATAGTAACAACTAAGCTAC
>JAVVYT010000204.1:0-1683 GCA_036650995.1 Clostridia bacterium
ATGGTTTATAAAAGTATGTAAAATAGATGATGAACATTGAGGACTAATACTTGAAAATAGAAAATGAGCATTGAATATAAATACTTGTATAAACGTGAAAAGCAGTGAGTATTATGGTTTATAAAAGTATGTAAAGTTGATGATGAACATTGAGGACTAATACTTGAAAATAGATGATGAACATTGAGGACTAATAAGTGAAAATAGATGATGAACATTGAGGACAAAAAAGTGAATAAGTGAAAGAGTGAAAAAGGAGAGAAGGGTATGAGAAGAGCGGGGGTATTGATGCCGATATTTAGTTTGCCGAGCGAGTATGGGATTGGTGACTTTGGAAGAGCGGCGTATAAATTTATAGACTTCTTAAAGAGTGGGAACCAAAAGGTGTGGCAGATACTACCGTTAGGTTGCACGAGCTATGGCGACTCACCGTATCAGTCGTTCTCGACGTTTGCGGGTAACCCTTACTTTATCGATTTAGAAAGTTTGGTAGAGGAGGGCATTTTAGAGAAGAGAGAGCTTGCAGGGTTAAAGGTAGGAAAGGGTGGGAAGATAGATTATGGTAAGCTGTATAAAACGAGGTATGAGATACTGCTAAAGGCATTTTTACGAGTAGAGCTAGAAAAAGAAGAGGGATATAATGAGTTTTGCGAAGAGAATAAGGAATGGCTAGAGGACTTTGCACTGTTTATGGCGGTGAAAAGGTATTTTGGAGGCATTTCATGGCTAAAGTGGGATATAGACATAAGAAATAGACGAGATGTAGCGGTCGAGTGGTATCGAGAGATACTAGACGTGCAGGTATCGTTCCATAAATACTTGCAGTACACGTTTTATAAGCAGTGGAAAAAACTAAGAGAGTACGCTAATGAAAATGGCGTTTTGATAATGGGCGATATGCCTATCTACGTAGCGCTTGATAGTGCTGATGTGTGGAGCCATAAAGAGCTGTTTATGCTGGACGAAAAGGGCGTGCCGAAAGAGGTGGCAGGGTGTCCGCCCGATTGTTTTAGCGAGCTAGGTCAGCTGTGGGGCAACCCTATATATAGATGGGATAGACATAGAGAAACAGGATATAGCTGGTGGATAGAGCGGATACGGCAGATGTTCAGACTGTATAATATGGTAAGGATAGACCACTTTTTAGGGTTTGAGAACTATTATAGTATCCCGTATGGCGATACGGACGCTAGAGGTGGGCAGTGGGTGCAGGGTCCGTCACTAGAGATATTTATAGCGATTAAAAACGCACTAGGCACACTCGATATAATAGCGGAGGACCTTGGCATCGTGACAGATAATGTTAAAAAACTGCTGCGTGATACCGGCTTTCCGGGAATGAGGGTGCTTCATTTCGGCATTTTCTCGAGGGAGGATAGCTATCATCTACCGCAAAACTATCAAAACCACTGCGTTGCATATACGGGAACACACGATAATGAAACACTGTATGGTGCGTATAAAAACGTAGATAAAAAAGGCAAGAAGTTTGCAAATAGCTATTTAGGAATAAAAAAGAAAGAGGATTTCGTGAGTAGCTGTATTAGATGTTTGTATGCAAGCGTGGCGGAAACGGTTGTTGTGCCAATGCAGGACTATTTAGAACTGGATAATACCGCTAGGGTAAATACACCGTCAACTGAAAAAGATAACTGGCAATGGCGAATTGATGATAACTATAAT
>JAVVYT010000205.1:0-1647 GCA_036650995.1 Clostridia bacterium
GCTACTCTTGACATTCTTTCAAAATATGGTATCCTTTAAGTATAGTTTTTTTAAAGCAAAACTTTATAAATAGGTAAAATTAAATCTTTAAATTTCTAAATTATAAAGTCAAAAAAGCTAAAGCTAAAAGCCAAATAATAAAGTTTTAAATTAAAAAAGTTTCAACCTAAAATCAAAAACCAAGATACAAATAAAATAAGTAAGTAAAGATAAAAATAAAAAATAAAGTTTTAAATTAAAAGAAAAAAACAAAGATACAAAATAAAAAAATGTAGATATAAAATAAAAAGAAAGAAAAAAAGAAAGAGAGGGAATGTTAAATGAAAGCTAAAAAATTAAGGCCGTATATAATAGTTTTTGTAGTAGTAGCGATTATTTTTGGCGGTATTCAGGCATATTCTCTTATTTCAAAACCATATAAAGTGGAAAAACTAACCCCGGCAACCGCAGATGATTTTATTGAAGCGGACGGTATTATAGTTAAAGACGAGAAGATTATAACCTCTAAAACAAATGGCTCTAATAGATTTTTAATTTCAGAGGGAGAAAAGATAAATAACAATGGCAAGATAGCCCTTGTCTATCCGCAAAATGGCGATGTTGAGCTTTTAAATCAAATAAACGATTTAAACACACAGATAGACCAACTTCAAAATAGCTCTAGTGTTGATAGTGCTTATATGTCTGATGCAACTAAAATCGAAGAGGACATAAATGTTAAAATTGCCATAAAAATCCTCCTTAAATATATTTACTAAAATCGAAGAGGATATAAACACTAAAATTGCCGAGATTTCAAAACTAGCTGAGAAAAAAACCACAGCCACTATCCATAAAAAAACTACTGAACTTCAAGTTTTGTTCAATAAAAAGCAGATAGTGTTAGGTCAAATAAATAATGTTCAAGCTATTATAGACGAGCTTACAGCAAAGAGGGATGAGCTAGTAAAAAAGACTGGAAATAATTCAATTTCATCAGTTACATCACCATATTCGGGGTACTTTTCATCAAGTTTTGACGGTTATGAAAATATCCTATCTCCAAAATTTCTTTTAGAGGGCGGATATGAGAAGTATAAAGAGGTTATGGACTCTACTCCAAACGGAGTTGCCCCAAAAGATTACGTTTGCAAAATAAACGCAAGCTTTACATGGTATTTTGCCTGCACAGTGCCGAAAGATTCCCTTAAAAGATATTCAGTAGGGGATCAGATATCTTTAAGATTATCTAGCCTTTCAAATGATACTATGCCTGCAAATTTTGCACAGATTACACCAATGGACGACTTTGATTACATAGTATTTTCAAGTAATTCATACTCGAGCGACCTTTTAAAAGCAAGAAAATTAAAAGCACAGATAGTCACTAAAAAGTATACAGGCTTTAGAGTTAATAAAAACGCAATTCGTATTCAAAACGATAAAAAAGGCGTATTTTCTCTTCGTGGCTCACAGGTGCAGTTTAAAGAGGTAAATGTTCTGTTTATGAAGGACGAATACGTAATTATAAAGCAAACAGAAAATAGTAAAACAAATCTTCTAGCCGGTGAAGAGGTAGTAGTTTCAGGCAAAAATCTATTCGACGGAAAAATAATAAGCTAACTTTAAAAACCTAGATTTATTAAAATTGAAATTAAAAAAATGAAA
>JAVVYT010000206.1:0-1645 GCA_036650995.1 Clostridia bacterium
GTATTAGATGTTTGTACGCAAGCGTGGCGGAAACGGTGATAGTGCCAATGCAGGACTATTTGGAACTGGATAATACCGCTAGGGTAAATACACCGTCAACTGAAAATGATAACTGGCAATGGCGAATTGATGATAATTATAATAGCGGACGTTTAGTTAATAGACTTCGTACCCTAACAAAAACATTTTCAAGATAAACTAGCATTTTAAAAAAAATAACACTAATCCCCAAAAAAACACTAGCATTAATAAAAAGCACTAGTCTACATAAAATAAGATTAGATAAAAAAACACTTCTAGTCCGCATAATATAATGCTTGTATTAATAAAATAAAATAAGATTAGATTAAATTAGATAAAAAAAAGCCATTACCAGAAAAAAACAAAACTGGCAATGGCGGAAAATGGGACAATATAATATGGTACGACAAAGGGCAAAGCTATTTAGTGGGCTTTATTTTATTCTTACCCGAGGGGGAAAAGAGTGAGCTATTTAAACTATTTTTTTATCTTGTCTTTACCCGGGGGGAAAAAAAGGGAGCTATTTAAACTATTTTTTTATCTTGTCTTTCCCCGGGGGGAAAAAGAGCAAAGCTATTTAAACTATTTTTTTATCTTGTCTTTCCCCTTATCTCCAGGTGTTTCTGGTTTTACGATCTTAATAACTTCGGCAAGGTGAACATCGGTAGCATTGTTAATACCGTCATTATAAAAAGTAGTAGTTTTGTAATCGTTTTCTAGCCTGTTGGTAGAGAATGGAAGGGTGAAAGTAAAGACAGAGCCACCGGGAACTTTTTCATAGGTAAGGTCACCACGCATTTGAATTGCACAATTCTTAGCATTGAAAAGACCTAGACCCATACCATAATTACTTTTATTAAACATAGAAGCACAGCCGATATAACCCTCTTCAAAGATATGAGGAATATCGACATCAGCAATACCACCACTCTTATCTGAAACGGTAGTTGTGATAGTTTCAAAGTCAGTGGTAACGTCAATATTAATATCTGCTTTGTCTGAAGAGAAACAAATAGCGTTAGATATTAAATTCATAATGACATAGCGAGCTAATGAAAAGTCTAGAATACAAGATTCGCCTTCATAATTGCATGAAAGGTTAATGTTTACTTCTTTATTAAAGTCGTACGTACGAATATCTTCTACCATTGCACTCATAAAAAGAGAATAATCTTTAAGCAGATAACTAAAAGTAAGTGGCTTTAGGTTAATGTTTTTTGAAATAGTTATATTGTGTATTACACGTGCTAATCGTTTTGTTTGATGATCAAAAACAGCAATAGAGCCATAAGCTCTCGAGTTCTTATAAGCTACACTTTTTAAATGTTTAATTTCTGCAAATAGTTTTGTCATTGGATTTTGCAAAGCATCGGCAAAATAGTCAAATACTGCCTCGTCTTTGGTTTGAGGAGAAACGCCAAACTCTTCCAGTAAAGAAGAAACATCCGTTTTTTCATTAAGGATAGCCTCAATAGCTGCCTCATCAAAAACTGGCTTAGTATCGGTGTTTTCTTCTAGATTAGTATCGTCGTCAATTTGTGGCTGAATATCTTCTAGATTAGTATCGTCGTCAATTTGTGGCTGAATATCTTCTGGCATAGTAATCTACCTCGTTTCTATTATC
>JAVVYT010000207.1:0-1616 GCA_036650995.1 Clostridia bacterium
AACAGGCATGCCCGTTTTAGCCTTTTCCATTACCGAATTATTCTAATAAAATTCAAAATAAGACAAGTTAAAATAAACACTGTTTAGGATAAACACTGTTTACAATAACCACGAGTTAGAATAAACTCGGTTTAGGATAAATACAGTTTAGGGTATTTACTATTTAAGATATTTACTTTTTAGAATAAACACAATTTACATAAACTCGGTTTAGGATAATTCCTTTTTAGGGAAAATTCTATTTAGCTCACAAAGTTTTACTAATAAAGCAAAAAAGCTACGAAGAGTTTTAAGTTATCGCTTATTTTACGCAACAATTTACATTAAACAGTAATTTCTACAAAAAAATTGATTTTTTTAAAACTTTATGTTACAATTAAGATTATTAAAAATTAATTAAATTAAAGGTAAAAAAATTTATGATACAAAATGAGTTTCCACACGACATAAGCGAAGATGAAAACAATATAGGCGGTAGAAATCCCGTATTAGAAGCAATCCGCTCAGGTGCTACAATCGAGCGTATATGGGTAGCAAATGCCTCTTTTGAAGGCTCTATCCTTAAAATCATTGCTCTTGCAAAGGATAAAGGTATTCCAATCTGCAACTGCGAACGTGCTTTTTTAGATAAAAAGTTCCCAAATATTTCTCATCAAGGAGTAGGCGCTTTATTATCTCCAAAAGATTATTGCTCAGTTGATGATATTTTAGACTATGCCAAAGAAAAAAATGAAAAGCCTTTTGTAGTTATCTGTGACGGTATCGAGGACCCTCACAACCTTGGCGCAATTATTAGAAATGCCGATGCTGCCGGGGCTCACGGGATTATCATTCCAAAAAGAAACAGTTGTGTTGTAAATGATACTGTTTATAAAACTTCCGCCGGTGCTGCTATTACTATGAAAGTAGCTAAGGTTACTAATATAACGTCGCTTATAAAGGATTTAAAAGAAAAAGGACTCTGGATTTTCGGTGCAGATGGCGAGGGCGACTCTACGGTATTTAATTCCGATTTTAACTGTCCGCTAGCTATTGTAATTGGCTCTGAAGGCTTTGGTATTGCAAGTCTAGTAAAGAAAAATTGTGACTATTTAATATCCCTTCCAATGAGAGGAACAGTATCTTCTCTAAATGCCTCTTCTTGTGCCGCTGTTATCTTTTATGAAGTTGTTCGTAAAAGAATGAATATATAAGTTATAAACTCAAAAACGAGTTTGTTAAGTAAAAATGCTATAAAGAGCGACTATTAACTTAAGAAAGGTTTTATGCTTATGAATATTGATGAAAATTTTCTAGATGATATCTTAAAAGAATATGCGTCAAATTCCGATTTACCAAAAACAAGTGATGAGGACGTTGATTCTATTTTAGCCTCCTTAAATGATACACCAAAAACCTCTACCCCTTCTGTTTTTCCTAAAAAGGAAACTATGCAGGAGGATTTTAGCAAAAAATCACATAGCCACAAACATTCTAAAAAAGACCACTATGAAGAGTTTGAGCAAGAGGACGACTATGTAGAAAAAGATGTTCCACTTCTTCAAGAAGAAAATGATGATGAGGAAGAGCAAGAAGAAAAACTATCTAGAAGAGAACGTAAACTTCTTCAAAAAAAG
>JAVVYT010000208.1:0-1615 GCA_036650995.1 Clostridia bacterium
AAAAAAAGGATAAATTATTTTGAGTTAATTTTGTTAAAAATAAAGATATAACAACATCAATAAAGTACGCTAATATTTTATTTTTAACAATTACATTAAATAAAAAATTGCTTGCTATTGGGGGTGGGATTTATTATAATAAGAGGATAATAATGAGGAGGGGTTTTTATGGGGGAATATTTTGATATTGTGGAGAAGAAGCGTAAATTTTTTGATAGTTTTAAAACTCTCGATATAAGTTACAGAATAGAAATGCTAAAAAGGCTTAAAAATAGTATTCAAGAGAATGAAAATGAGATTTTAATAGCTTTAAAGCAAGATCTAAACAAATCGGCTTTTGAATCTTACATCAGCGAAATATCAATAGTCTTAGACGAGCTAAATTATTTTATAAAGCACACCAATTGCACATTTTCCATCGACAAGTAAAATTTACAAAGAGCCATACGGCGTTGTGCTTATTATGTCACCTTGGAACTACCCTTTTCAGTTGACATTAGTCCCACTTATTGGTGCAATTGCTGCCGGAAACTGCGTCGTTCTTAAAACATCTACTAACTCCCCTCGCACAAGTGACATTATCAATAAAATCATAAAAGCTGTATTCCCATTTGATTATGTATCGGTAATTAAAGGTGCAAGTGGTGTTAGCAAAGCTATTCTTTGCGAAAAGTTCGATTATATTTTCTTTACTGGAAGTGCAAAAGTCGGCAAAATTGTTATGTCAAAAGCCGCAGAAAATTTAACACCCATAACTCTTGAGCTAGGTGGTAAAAGTCCTTGTATTGTTGATAAAACAGCAGATATTGATTTATCGGCAAAGAGGATAGCTTGGGGTAAATTTTTAAATGCAGGTCAAACCTGTGTCGCTCCTGACTATATAATGATTGATGAAACTATATCTAAAATATTTTTAGAAAAACTTTGCTATTACATTGAAAAATTTTACGGAATTTCACCTGAAAACAATAAATACTTCCCGAAGATTATAACTCAAAAACAATTTGATAGAATATGTGGTTTAATTTCTACTAACAAAATAGAGTTTGGTGGCAAATGCAATACCAAAACGCTCACCATATCACCAACGATAATTATAAATCCCGATTTATCCTCAGAACTTATGCAAAACGAAATATTTGGACCTATTTTGCCAATAATTACATACAATAAAATTGAAACTGCCTATTCATTTATTAAAAAATCACCTAAACCGCTAGCACTATATCTTTTCACTACCTCAAACAATACAAAAACATATATAAAAAACAATATCTCTTTTGGTGGCGGCTGCATTAACGACAGCATAATACACCTAGCAAATAACAAACTCCCATTTGGCGGAGTTGGTGCAAGCGGTATGAATAACTACCACGGTATCGAAAGTTTCAACACCTTTTCGCACACCAAAAGCATTTTGGAAAAGAAAAATTGGCTAGATATAAATCTTAGATATCCACCCTATTCAAAAAATTTAACAACCATCAAAAAAATATTAAAATAATAAAATATAAATAGCTAAAAAAATATTTTAACAAAATTATTATAACGAAAAAATTGTAATACAAAAAAATCGCAACAGCTAAAGATATTTAAACAATAAAAAATTTAATAT
>JAVVYT010000209.1:0-1589 GCA_036650995.1 Clostridia bacterium
GTGACTTTAAATTAGCTTTTACTTTAACTTTAAAATTAGCTTTAGTTTTGCACTGCTATATAAATCTATTTTTTTCATTTTAAACAGTTATCGTTTTTAAAGATTGACGTACTTAATTTCAAAGAGTGACATAATACTCTTTAAAGATTGACATAATAATCTTTTATCTATATAATAGTATACATCGTACACCAATGTTCAAGTCAATACAAAAGGAGAAAATAAATGGAAAAAAGTGAAAATAATAGCAACAGCACAAATCCCCACCTGTTTCAGATAGGGAAAGCGGCAAAACTTATGAATGTTACGAGGAAAATGATATTAAATTACGAAGCTTGCGGACTACTCGTACCAGAATTAAAAGTCGAGTCTAGTGGCTACCGATATTATTCAGCGGACAACCTAACGCAGATAGGAATGATACGAATTCTGCAAGACTTAGGGTTATCGATTCCGGAGATCAAAGAGTACATAAACGACAACTTAAAGCTTAATTCAACAATTGAAAGGCTAGAGCGGTTGAGAAACCAACTAAATTCCAGTATTGTAAAGCTAAAAGCTAGGGCGAACAGGTCGGACAAGCCCGATATTTGTTGGACGATATTACCAAAGCAGACGATGTTTTGCCAAAAGCTATATTCAAACGACTTAGCGGAGCGAACTGCGAAACTTCGTGAGGCGTACATTGCCGCCGCTTGTAGTTATGGCATTAAAAGCAATGCAAGTATGTTTATGGATTTTTCCATTGAAGACGAAAGCGACTGCCTGCTCTGTATTCCGGTGCCTGATGATAGCAAAGGCGAAAACATACAGATATTCCCCGACACTCACGCCATTTGTATCTATCACCGAGGACCATACGAAACCATTCCCAAAGTGCGTGAAAGGATTTTCAACTTTTTAAAAGATAAAGACTTTAAAACCATAGGCGTCACCCGAAACATCTATATCGAGGGTCCCCCCAACCGAGGAGCCGACAAAGCCAACTACATCACCCAAGTAGCCGTCCCCGTCTACGACTCCTTCGACACCATCCCCCATAACTAATTTTTGGAATTAACATAGTACTTTTTTACTACTATACCTTTTCATCACTGTAAAGAGTGTAGATTAGTTTTATAAATTGAATCCCTTTGAAAATATGAATCGTGAATTTATAAATACTTTTTGATTTTATAATTTTCACCTCTAAATGATATCATTTGTGCATAATATGATTATGATGAAAATTTTAGAGGTTTCATATTTACCGCAAAATACACTCAATGGGTGCTTTTGTTTTAAATGTTGTTGACAACACACTCAATGGGTGCTTTTTCGCAATTCTCAAACATACTCAATAATTTTTTTAATCAACCTTAATATATGGCAATGTAAGTAAACTTTTTATTATTATACCTTTTCAACCTCAACCTATAAAAACGATATCATTTGAGTATAATATGATTATGATAAAATTTAGAGGTTTTATATTTACCGCAAAATGCACTCAATGGGTGTTTTTATTTTAAACGTTGTTGACAAATGCACTCAGTGGGCGCTTTTTCGCAACTCTCATACATGCTCAATAATTTTTTTAATCAACCTTA
>JAVVYT010000210.1:0-1572 GCA_036650995.1 Clostridia bacterium
TGGAATTTAGCGTGAGTTCCACGCCCGAGGAATTTGGCGGCTTTTGTCAAGTATCAGGCCTTACCTTTGCCTTTCATACGGATATTCCATCGCCTGTACAGCGGGATGAGTCCGGTATGTATATCGGCATTACAGGCAATCGGCGTGTACACAATGTAGTAATCGGAAACCAGCCTCTTGTAGCTGATAATCGCTATACTCTTGCAGGTATTGCCCATACGCTGTTAGAGGGAGGTGACGGGTATACCATGTTCTCTTACAAAGACGTGGTGGAAAGCCCCAATATTCTAGATCACGAGGCAATGAAAAGCTATTTTTCAAATGGCTACGCCGAAAATGCCGACCTATATAAAGCTCCCTATGGCGAGGGTCGCATTGTAGCAGTACCCTAAGCTAAACGACGGTATGAGTTCTAATTCATACCATAAAATTTCTCGAGTTTATTGATGAGATTACTCATAATATCTACAATATGATGATAGTTCAAATCCTCCATCAAAACCGATATAATAACTTTTATTAACGAAACTCGCAAAAGGAACAACAAATTAAGCTTAAAATTGTTGTTCCTTTTTGTATTCCTCATTTTTTTACTATAAATAATTGCCCTACAAATAAGTAGATGTATTCTCAAAGCAAAACTTGTTTTTTATCATACCTTAGTGAAGAAATACCGCTATGCGGTATTTCTTTCATAGCAAAACTTGTTTTTGCGTTGCGTTTGTGTTTATGGTATTTTGAAAATAAAAAAACCGTTTATGTTTATAAAAAATGAAATATATATTTTAGTCTTTATCATCATCTAGAGTTTCTATTAAAAAGCTTACAGGACGAAATCCGTCGTTGCAGGAAATCATTGCTGATTTTTTATTTTTCATCCAGCCATTATAAAAATCCTCGCCACCGTGCGCTAAGGTCATAACAAAAGGGGAGATGCTGTTCCACGCACTGTCACACATTTTTTCGGGTTTTTCCCATTCGGTAGAGATAAATACTTTCCCTAGCTCCATATCGCATGCGTGGTTTATTGGATTTTCATATTTAGCTATTAAATCATCGTACTTTGCTATCTTCATAACTGTTATTTTTACTTTTTTCATAGTTTATCCTTCCTTACTTAATGACTTTTAAGGTTTTTAAATATGCTTTTTTATCGCTTGATATACGATAACTCTCAATCGCTTTTTGAATTGTTTTATTATGTGTGAAATCGCTGAGATAGTGCTGCTCTAGGTATGGTAATGTTTTATCATACTGCTTTGCAAGAGCTGTCGCAAAATACCAGGCAATCATCATATTGATGTAGTATTCATCGGTATCTATGTTTTTAACTAGTTTAAGATGACTAATATCGAAGTTTTCATCTAAGAAAAAATTCATTAACATTTTAATTCCAAAACGTACAGTGTATGTGTTTTCAGAGTTTATCCACTCTTTTATTTTGATAAAGAGCAAAGGTAGATGTTTTTTAAATACTTTCGGACTTAGAATATCACAAGTTGCCCAGTTGTTGATGAATGGTAAAAATACATCTATCGCTAAAACACAAGAATTAAAATCTTTTATCTGCTC
>JAVVYT010000211.1:0-1522 GCA_036650995.1 Clostridia bacterium
ATATATTATGTTTTTCTTAAAGACTTGTTTTCTTAACAACTATCTTCAAACAATGCTTTGCTTAAAAACTTTCTTATAAATCTTTTTTTGAGTGTACTTTTCTTAAAAATATTTTTCTTAAATTATGTTTCTTAAAAATTATCTTAAAACAACTCTTTTCTTGAAAACATTTTTCCTGAAATTCTTTTCTTAAAGCTTACTTTCTTAGAAAGGTAAGTTTACTAAATTTGATTTTAATTATTCGTCTTTATTTAACAGGTCGGGGCGGTTTTTTTGGGTTATTGCTAAGGCTTGTTCTTTTTTATAGGCTGAAATTTTGGCGTGGTCACCGTTTTGCAAAACCTCAGGCACTAAACGTCCTTTATAGTTTGCAGGCCTTGTATACTGCGGATACTCGAGCATTCCTTCGTAATGACTTTCGTCCTCAAAGCACTCGTTTTTTGACAAAACACCGTCTAGCATACGAGCGACAACATCTATTAAAACCATAGTCGGCAGCTCTCCGCCCGTTGTAATATAATCGCCGATTGAAATTTCTTCGTCAACAATCATATCCAAAATGCGTTGGTCAACGCCCTCATAATGCCCGCATAAAATAGTAATATTTTCATAAGACAATAATTCTTTCGCTTTATTTTGCGTTAAAACTTTGCCTTTCGGTGACATATAAATGCAGTGTGGCTTTAAAGCTAGCTCATTTTTAATAGCGGAAAAGCAGTCGTCTATTGGCTGTGGCGTCATTAACATACCGCACCCACCACCATACGGAGTGTCGTCTACTTTACGATGCTTGTCGGTCGAGTAATCACGAATATTATGGCATTTCAAAACAAAGGCGCCTTTTTTAATCGCCCTACCTGTGATACTTTTGTTTAATGCCTCTTCTATTAGCTCAGGGAACAGTGTCATCACATCAAAACGCATTAGTCAAACAACCCCTCAAGCGGTCTAATTTGCATTGCTTTTTTCTCCAAATCCACCGAAATAATGCAGTCCTCAATAGCAGGAATTAAATATTCTCTGCCTTTTTCCGAGCGAACACAATAAACGTCATTAGCTCCCGTTTCTATAATATCATAAAGAGTTCCATAAATAAAACCACTGTCTACGTCTGTAACGCAAATCCCGATTAAATCACGAACAAAATACCTGTCCTCATCAAGAGTAAACGCATCTTTGTCTGCATAAATGATTTTATTTTTAAAACCCTCCGCCATATCTATCGAGGTAACCCCCTCAAGCATTAGCAAAACCTTGTCTTTGTGCGGACGAATAGAAATAATCTTATAAACGATATCATCAATTACAACATCGCTAAGCTCTAATAAATCAGTATGTGAATCACACCAAGGTGTAAATTTAAGTTCCCCTCGAATACCATGCGTGTTGTTTATTATCCCGATTTCTATAAGTTCCATCTTTTCTCCCGCTTTTTTATTCTCATTTTTTTAAACCTAATTTTTTAAAACTTGTATTTTCTCAAAACTCGCTTTTTTTCAAACTTCTTCTTTTTTCAAAACTT
>JAVVYT010000212.1:0-1484 GCA_036650995.1 Clostridia bacterium
GTACCTTTTAGTACGCAGATTTTATCTAAATGTGTTGTGGCAATGCTTATGGGCGAAGTTGGAATTGTAGCCTTTGTACTTATGTTTGCAGCTGTGTCTAGTATTACTGTTCCTATGGTACTTCTAGTTATTTTAGCGGCAACACTCTCTAATATGTTAGTTAGTATGGCGTTTATCTTCCTTGATTTACGTAAACCAAAACTTCATTGGAGTACCGAGCAAGAGGCTGTAAAACAAAGCTTTAATGCGTTTATATCGATGATGATAGGACTACTAGCTTTCGGTGTTTGTATTGTGCTAGCTATCTTTGTGCATATGCCTACAATCGTTTTAGTTCCATTAGTGCTAATTGCTCTAGTTATTTTAGTAATCGTTATGTATGTTATTGTATTAAAATATTCAGGTAGGTTTATGGAGGCATTGTCTTATTAATGTTTGATGTGAAAAAAGCACTCGCAAAAGGTGCAATGCTAGCTCCGCTTGCCGGGTTTTCGGACTTTGCATTTAGAGATATTTGTATGGAGTGCGGTGCTAGCGCCTGCGTGTCTGAAATGATAAGTGCTAAGGGACTTTATTATAAAGATAAAAAAACCAAAGAGATGCTTAAATTTACCGATAAACAAAGACCTTTTGGTATTCAAATTTTTGGTAGCGACCCTTTAATAATGGCTATTGCCGCCGATATGGTGATGACGTATGACCCCGATTTTATCGATATAAATATGGGCTGTCCCACCCCTAAAATTACTAAAAATGGCGATGGTAGTGCGCTTATGCAAAACCCAAAACTAGCGTATGAAGTCGCAAAGGCGGTAACTAAAGCTACATCTGTGCCAGTGTCAGTCAAGATTAGAGCAGGGTATACAAACGATAATATAAACGCTAGCGAAGTGGCAAAATATTTAGAAGATGCAGGCGTTAGCTTTTTAACAATTCACGGGCGAACAAGAGAGCAGATGTACTCACCGCCTGTTAATTTAAAGGTTATAGAAGATGTCGCAAACGCAGTTACTATACCAGTTGTCGGCAATGGCGATGTAAAAAACTATGAGGATTTTTGTAAAATGAAAAGCCTTGGAGTTTGTGGTGTTATGATAGGAAGAGGTGCTATTGGTAATCCCTTTTTGTTTTCTGAAATAAAACAAAAGTTAGCACAGCAAAGTTTTAAAAAGCCAATTCTAGAGGATAAAATAGAAATGGCAATCCACCAGTTTTCATTAATGAGTGAATGTTATCCCGAAAAAATGGCGGTGCTTATGGCTCGCTCACAACTCATTATGTATTTTAAAGGTGCTTTTAATGCTAGTCATCTAAAAGTTGCGATTAATAAAGCGACCTCTAAAGAAGAGATTATTTCTCTTTTAAATGAAATTAAAAATTCCCCAAAATAATCTTTTAACTATCCCTATTTTAAAACAATAAACTCAAGTTATAAATTTGAAGAAAAAAACTCAAGTTATAAATTTGAAGAAAAAAACTCAAGT
>JAVVYT010000213.1:0-1384 GCA_036650995.1 Clostridia bacterium
AACCCTTGGAATGGCGGAATGATAACTCGTATGGTAAATAGAACTACCATTCCTGAGGTTATTTATAATAAAGACGTGCCGGTAGAATACACCTATCGTCTTAGTAACGCAAAGCTTGGCGATGGTTTCGCTACAATTAATGGCAAAAAATATTGGCTTTTGTCCTCTAAAAATATCAAGACCTTAGACCCACTTACAAACAAAGAGATAAACGAAAATTACATCCGTGCAAACTTTGACTATCTAGCAGACATCTATGGCGAAAAAAATGCACAAGGCGGATATAATATCTATCACCTTATCGGCACTCCAACCGAATATGGCGACACCCTTGACGACTCTAATTTAAGTATAGGTAGCCTTTCGGAGTATTCCCTTAACGAAAATTACGAGCTTATGCAAAATGGCGAGCTTTTATACACAAATCAGGAGTACACCGATATTAAAATTCCGCTAAATATTATGTATAAAAACAGTCCTCTTCAAGTTTTTTGCACCACCTACCATTATATCGTAGTCAGCGATGATGACGGAGTTACCTGGAAACTAAAAGCTAATATTTTAGGAATGATTCACTATGATAAAGCAAAATATTTCTTAGTAGGCCCCGGTCGTGGTATTCAAATTACAAAAGGTGAGCATCGTGGCAGACTTGTATTCCCACTCTATTTTTATGACGATGGTAGAGAAAAAGTATCTACTATCTTTAGTGATGATGGTGGCGAAACCTTTACTTTGGGCAAGGAACTAAACGCTACGCAAAGCCTTTCAGAATCAACCTTTATAGAACTTCCAAATGGTGATTTGCAGGTGTTTATCCGTAATAATAACCGAGATGATAATGACGGTAGAGTCCTCACTGCTGTAACAAAATTTGGCGAGAGCTTTATTGATACAACCCTTAAAACAGCCTTTGGCGATCTAGAAAAAGGCGTCGGCTGTCAAGTGAGTGGTGTAAATCTTTCCGAAAAGGTAATCTCTAAAAAAGATGGTAAAATGTACGAGGCAGTTGTCGTTTCTACCCCAAATAACTCAAATAGAGAAAATGGCAGACTACATATCGGTCTTATAAAAGAAGAGAATAATGCTTTTAATATCGATTTTGAATATGAATACGAAGTAAACGCAATCGGTCAAAAATATGGCTACTCCTCCCTTTGCGAAATCCGTAAAAACGTAATCGGTCTTTTGTACGAAGACGCCCCCAACGGAGTTTTCGACGACGGCCTCCACCGTATGATGTATCAAGAATTTACTATCAACGACATCACAAAATAACCCCAAGTTTTCATTGCCCGTCATTTCCAATAAATGAAATTTCTTAGAAACGACAGATTCTTAGAAATGTAGTATCTTATAAATTAATTTCTTAGAAACAAAATCC
>JAVVYT010000214.1:0-1381 GCA_036650995.1 Clostridia bacterium
TACAAAAACAATCGATTTACCATTTTTCATCTATAATATTCCTGCCCTTTCAGGCTATAACCTATCTAATAAGCTCTTTAGCAAAATGGTGCAGAATGAAAAAATTGTCGGCATTAAAAGTTCAAGCGAAGTTGCCCACGATATTATCAGATTTAAAATGAACGTGCCTGATGATTTTATAGTATATAGTGGCTGTGATGAGCATTATCTAGCCGGCAGAGTTGTTGGCGCTGATGGTGGTATCGGTGGAACTTATGCGGTATTTTATGAGCTGTTTTTTGCAATTGAAAAAGCCTTCTTAAACGGTGACATTACAAAAGCTACCGCTCTTCAAAAGAAAGCTACCGCTCTTATCTATCGCCTTGTTTCTTTCCCGTCAATGATGGGCTCGATAAAAGCTATGCTAAAACTTGATGGTATCGATATCGGTGAGCCTCGCCTACCATTTTTACCTGTATCCGAAAAAGATAGCGACTTAATAGCTTTATATAACGATACAAAACACGCAATGGACTAGTTCTTACCCTAAATCAAAATAGCAGATAGCTTTTATAGCCTATCTGCTTTTTTTTATTCTGTTTTTTATTATTCTGTTTTTTTTATTATTCTATTTTCATTATTCTATTTTCATTATTCTATTACCCACAAATGATATAACGAAAAAAACTATTCTCTTTATTCGTTTTTAAAGGCTATAAAACGTTGACCTACATAGTTTAGTGCTGTAAATATCACCATACCGAGGAGCATTGCGATTTTATCGGTATATGACGGTGTAAGGTCTTTAAAAACCGCTACAATAATCGGCTTTGCAATTCCGTATGCAATCAAATAGCAAACCCCTACAACGATAGCGAATTTTACCGCTGTGGTTGTAATTTTTTGCTTGTTTTTAAAGGTGAAATTTTTATTGAGAAAAAAGCTTAGTACACTTCCAATAATATACGAAATGGCAGAGGAGCCCCAATAATTAAAGTTAAATACGTCATATAAAATAAGCATTATAACAAAGCTTAAAACTGTATTGCATATTCCAACTAAGATAAACTTTATAAGTTTTATGTCAAATACCTTTTTCAAGCTTTATTTCTCCTTTTTTATTTTCTGATATCTCTTAAAACCCCACTTGATACTAATTTTCTTCTTTAAAAAATTAATTCCTAATTACTTTTAACTACTCTATTTTAAATAATCTTTCGCAATTGCTATTTTATTTTTTCTAAACTTTTATAATTATTTCACTAGTCTTTTTTAATAAACTTTTATAATCACTATTTTTGCTAACTGTTTTTTAATAAACTTTATAATTACACTTTTGCTAGCTATTTTATTCTTTAATAACCTTTTATAATTGCTCTTTTGCTATTTTATTTTTTATAAA
>JAVVYT010000215.1:0-1353 GCA_036650995.1 Clostridia bacterium
ATTATGGCGTTTATGGCATCTAAATATTTCATATTATTAAGGCTTAGCGACTTTGTGGCATTTTTTGCATCATCATTATAAGCAGTTACCTTTACCACTCTATCTAAAAAATTTACACCAACTTCAAAGGACGGATTTATATCAATACTTATCGAAGATGTTACAGTAAAATAAGCTGTAAGTGTCGAGGCTATAACGATAATAAACAAGCACGCAAACGTGGTGGCGAATTTTTTAAAGGTAAATTTAAAGACCTTTTTCTCCTTAACCATTTTGCTTTGTAAATATAGTTTTGTAGACTCTTTTAGAGCATCTTCAGCTACTATTTTATCAAGTGTAGTCGTTATTTTATTCTTCATATTCGTCACCCCCTAAGCTTTGTTTTAAAATATTTTTCCCTCGATTTAATAATGTGTAAATAGTGTTTACGTTTTTATTTAGTAGCTTTCCAATTTCTACCGCTGTATACCCCTCGTAATAATATAGATATATCACATTTTTATACTTTTTATCAAGGGATAAAATTGCGGTTAATACCTCACTATCTGAGCTTGTTAAATTATCCTGTTGCTCTTTTATTATCTCTAGTGGCACTGTCTTTTTTCTAAATGCCGATTTTAATAAATCTTTGCAGGCATTTATGGTAACCCTTATAAACCACGCCTTTTCATACTCCGCTGTGTCAAAAATTGCAGGACTTAAGATATATTTCAAAAAGACCTCTTGAAATATATCTTCTGTGTCAGAATAGTTTTTAAGATGTATCATACATATTCTGCGAATGGTATTTGAGTACAATTCAATAGCCCTGTTGGCATCAGCATCTGTTCGCATTAATAAGTTACCTCATTAAATATTATTTGTTTTTGCCTTTGTTTCGGTTTCCATTCCCGTTTTGATTTCCGTTTTTGTTGCCATTTTGGTTGCAGTTTTCACCTTTGCCATTTTTGTTTTTTCCTTTGTCTTGTGTACAATTTTCAGATGAATTTGCTTCCCCTTTGTTGTCACAAATACCGTCATTATTTTCATCAATAAAACCTTTTCCGGTATTAACACAGTTTTCATTTCCTTTGTTAGGACAGTCAGATGTGCCTTTGTTGTCGCAAACTCCGTCTGCATTTTCATCTACAAAATTTTTATTTTGGTTTTTGTTACCGGTGCCATCTTTCGGACGATTTAGGTAGTTGTCGCAAATCCCGTCTGCGTTTTCGTCTTTAAAATTCTCACCTTTGTTTTTGCCACAAGTATTAGTTTCGGTAGTTTCATCTGTTGTAGGCTTTTCATTAGGCACTATTATAGGTAAATCATTTGTGTCAGTAACATTAGTTTCGTCTTTGGTTTTAGCGTCTGTTG
>JAVVYT010000216.1:0-1038 GCA_036650995.1 Clostridia bacterium
AGCCAAAACACGATTAATAGTTATTTGCGGAGCAACAGCAACGGGTAAAACAGCCGTTTCAGTAGAAGTTGCAAAGAAAATAAATGGCGAGATAATCTCCTGTGACTCAATGCAGGTTTACAAAAAAATGGATATCGGAACAGCCAAAGTCACAAAACAAGAGATGGAAAGCATACCGCATCATTTAATAGATATAGTGTCGGTAAGCGAAAGTTTTAGTGCCGCTAAATATAAAGAGCTAGCATTAATGGCGATAGAGGAGATTAAAAACAAAGGCAAAGAGCCAATAATCGTTGGTGGAACAGGGCTTTATCTTGATACACTGCTTTTAAATGCTAACTTTTCAACCGTTTCTAAAGACGAAGATTTACGCAAAAGTCTTTATGATTTAGAAGAAAAAAATGGCAAAGGCTACCTTAAAAAAATGCTAGCGGAGTTTGACCCTTTAATGGCAGACAAACTACCGGAAAATGACCTTGTGCGACTTGTTCGAGCAATAGAAGTATATAAATTAACAGGCATTACGAAAACCGAGCAGAATAAACGTTCAAAAGAGATTAAAAGTGATTTTGAGCCGATAATAATCTGCCTTGGCTATAAAAAGCGAGAAAAACTATATGAGAATATAAATAAAAGAGTAGATTTAATGATTGAAAATGGTTTAGTACAAGAAGTAGAGTCATTAAAAAATGAGTTTGGTGAAAATAAAACCGCTTTAAATGGTATAGGATATAAAGAAATTTTAGGGTATCTAAATGGTGAATATTCTTTAAATGACGCTATTAATATGATAAAACAAGGCTCTAGACATTACGCAAAACGCCAGATTACCTGGTTTAAAAGATATGAGAATGCCACTTTTATAAATGTAGACGAAACCCCCGATGTGCCAAAAGCTACTCTTGACATTCTTTCAAAATATGGTATCCTTTAAGTATAGTTTTTTTAAGGCAAAACTTTATAAATAGGTAAAATTAAATCTTTAAATTTCTAAATTATAAAGTAAAAAAATTCTAAAGCTATAAGCTTAAAAATAAA
>JAVVYT010000217.1:0-1023 GCA_036650995.1 Clostridia bacterium
GAAAAGGTAAAGTATAGCACCCAAAAGAGACCTCAATGAGCTCTTGCGTTTGCTTTTGTCATTTATTATCCGTATAATTGCACCGTATTGGCTTTCGATTAGGCTGGTTGGATAGCGATTCATATATCTTTAAGGTGTTGAGAACCACAAGGATATATAATAATTATCAACCAGAAACAACCGATAAGCGGCATTTTATATCAAATATTTTTTTAAACAGACTCTAAATTAAAAATAAACAGGTGTTTGCTCGTGAACACACAAAAATCAAATTAAAATGAAAAATTACCTAAAAATGACTTTGATAGCCGCAATGGCTATTCCGATGCTTTTTTCTTTGTCATCTTGTAATCTAAACGATGAATTTAAAGATGAGGAGCCAGCGAAAACTTACAAAGGAAGTTTTGAATTTACCTATAACGCTTCTGCTGATCTTTTAGCTGTTGCCAATATAGAAATCAGCTATAATGATGAAACCGGGAAGTTGGTTACCGAAACCGTAACTACGACTCAGTGGACGAAAAAGGTCATATACAAAAAATTACCAGCCACTGCAGGGTTCAAAATAGCTTATACAGTCAAAAATCCGCTTCCTAAAGATAAGCCAAGTGTTCACCTAGTAAGTACATATGAAGGTGGTGCCTTCTTGTTAGATGCAAAAACCGATAAAAGAATATCTGGTCGACCTGCTGTGGGGAATCGCAATACTACAGTAAAAATAGAAAATGTTGAAACTGCTCTTAAACTATTCAATGCCAGTAAATCGGCTCTGATTGAAACCAAAGGTGTTTCAGAAGGGGTTTAATATAGCGAAATAGTTAGACGGTATTTAGAAGCTGTTTGAATTTTTTCATTGCCATCAATGTGCTTGTGCTTGTTGTTGGCGAACAAATTACGGTGACTTCTGAAAATTGCTTTTTCGATCCGCAGTAGAGCGACGAAAAAGCAATTTTCAGAGGTCACCTTTTTTAATAACCAATACGTCGGCGAGATGGTTTCTTGTCTAATAACTCTTCATCGCAG
>JAVVYT010000218.1:0-1011 GCA_036650995.1 Clostridia bacterium
TACATTTTACTTGTTTTGTTGTTTTTCGTATGATAGCATTGTTTTAAGCGATTGTCAACGAACAAATAAAATTCTACAAATCACACAAAAAAGCCATTATTTCTTTGTGCAAAAAGCAAGGTAATATCGGTTAATGAAGCTCTAGATAAATAATAAGAACAGAGATATCCGCCGGGGACACTCCGGAAATTCTTGAAGCGGCGCCTAAATTACTAGGTTTTATATTAGCTAGTTTTTGCATTGCTTCTTTTCTAAGCCCTATGATTTTAGTATAATCTAAATCCTCTGATAGAACTATCTTCTCCATTTTTTTAAACTGATTTATTTCAATTAATTGCCTTTTTATATACCCCTCATATTTTAAAGCTATCTCGACTGAATTTGTAATGATAGACGGCAAATCTTTTCTATTTTTGTCTACATCTTTTAGCTTGTCATATGAAAGTTCGGGACGTTTTATAAGCTCTGATAGAAAGATACCTGTTTTGACCTCTTTGGTATTGTTTTCAGCTAAAATCCTATCCAGTGTTTCACTTGGGGGTATCGATGTTTTTTGAATTCTAGTTATCTCATCTTTGATTAACTGCTGTTTTTCAAGAAAAAGTTCATACCGCTTTTCTGAAATTAAGCCTATCTCTTTACCGATTGGAGTTAATCTTGCATCGGCATTATCCTGCCTTAAATAAAGACGATATTCAGACCTTGATGTCATCATACGATACGGCTCATTTGTACCTTTTATTACTAAGTCGTCTACTAATGTACCTATATATGAGCTACTTCTATCTAAAATAAGCGGTGGCTTGCCTTTTATTTTAAGGGCGGCATTAATTCCTGCCAATATACCCTGTGCTGCCGCCTCTTCGTATCCTGAAGTGCCATTTATTTGACCGGCTCCATAAAGTCCCTCTACTTTTTTAAATTCAAGTGTAGAGCGTAGTTCTAAAGGGTTTACGCAGTCGTACTCAATAGCATACGCAGTTCGCATTATTTTTGCATTTTCAAGACCAC